>CAUTTK010000050.1:0-10757 GCA_963541475.1 uncultured Streptococcus sp.
TTTTGATCTCACTCATAGTGAACCTCTTTTACTGTTTAGATTGGATATCTGTAAAAATGTCATTGTATTTTTTAAGAATAGCAGATTTATTTTTAATGACATAATCTGAATCTTCAGTGGCAACATTGATTTCTGCCATAGACTTCATATTTTTATTGGTTTTAGCATTTTTACGAATAGGTCTGATTGTAGTTTCAGTTCCTAGCTTATCTTGGATTTCTTGAGAAAGGAGGAAATCGATAAATTTCTTAGCGTTTTCCATGTGTTTGGCATTTTTGACGATGGCCGCGTTACCAGGTAAAAAGACGGTACCTTCTTTTGGATAAATGACTTTTACATCAACTCCATCATTTAAGAGTTTTAAGGCAGGGTCTTCATAGGTGAGTCCAACAGCCATTTCCCCATCGGCGACAGCTTTGTAAACATTTGAAGAGCTAGATGCAATTTTTCCATCTACTAGGGTAAATAGATTTTTCACATAGATCCAAGCTTGTTCATTTTCGTATCCACCTTGGTCTACAAGCATGTTTGTTAATTGAGCAAAGGCACTAGAAGCATTACTAGGATCAGCAGTAGCGATTTTTCCTTTTAATTTAGGATTGAGTAGATCATTGTAGCCTTCAATTTTAATATCTTTTGTAAGAGCTGAATTGGCAATAATAACACTGACATCCAGTGTATAAGGTGTGTAGAATCCTGTTTTATTTTGATATTCAGGGATTATCTGGTCGTTTTCTTGGGAAATATAAGGTTCAAAAAGATTTTCGTTAGAAGAGAAGAGGGCGTAGGAGCCTCCGAAAATGACATCAGCTACTGGGGATTCTTTTTCGGCCTCAGCTTTTTTGAACAATTCACCAGTGCTGGCTTGTACTAAATCAACCTTAATACCATATTTTTCTTCGAAGGCAGGGATTGTCTCTTCGATAAGGTCTTCAGGGTTAGGCGAGTAGACAACCAAAGCATTATCCGAATCTGTCTCAGTGTTAGTTTCCGCTTCTGTTGTTGAAGAACATCCAGATAAAGTAAGAAATATCCATCCACAAGAGAGAAAGAATAGTAGTTTTTTCATAAGAATCTCCTTTTTTACGAACATTGTTACTCCACAACTTGCTTAATATTTATAATTTGCAGAGTTCTATAGGATATAATAAAAACCTTAAAGAAATCTAAAACGGGGAATATGAGTCAAAGGCGCTAGGGGAAAAAGATGGAAGAGACAAATAGTTAATAGAAGTTAGCTCCAAATGGGGGCTAATTTTTTATGCTGCTAAATAAGCTGGATTTGCTATTCAGTCTTTCTTGTTATCCAAGCCCAAAAGAACATTTCTCGTCTTTCAAATTCCCTCAAAAATGGTATAATAGTAACATCACAAAATTGGAGAGAGACCATGAGTTTTTACAATCATAAAGAAATTGAGCCTAAGTGGCAGGGCTACTGGGCAGAACATCATACATTTAAGACAGGAACAGATGCCTCAAAACCGAAGTTTTATGCTCTTGATATGTTCCCTTATCCGTCTGGAGCTGGTCTGCACGTAGGACACCCAGAAGGTTATACTGCAACCGATATCCTCAGTCGTTACAAACGTGCGCAAGGCTACAATGTCCTTCACCCAATGGGGTGGGATGCCTTTGGTCTGCCTGCAGAGCAATACGCTATGGATACGGGGAATGACCCAGCAGAATTTACAGCGGAAAATATTGCCAACTTTAAACGCCAAATCAATGCGCTTGGATTTTCTTACGACTGGGATCGTGAAGTCAATACAACAGATCCAAACTATTACAAGTGGACGCAATGGATTTTCACTAAGCTTTATGAAAAAGGCTTGGCCTATGAAGCTGAAGTGCCAGTAAACTGGGTTGAGGAGCTAGGAACTGCCATCGCTAACGAAGAAGTTCTTCCTGACGGAACATCTGAGCGTGGAGGATATCCAGTTGTCCGTAAACCAATGCGCCAATGGATGCTTAAAATCACGGCCTATGCAGAGCGCTTGCTTAATGACTTGGATGAGTTGGATTGGCCAGAGTCTATCAAGGACATGCAACGCAACTGGATTGGGAAATCAACTGGTGCTAATGTAACTTTTAAAGTTAAGGGAACAGATAAGGAATTCACAGTCTTTACAACTCGTCCTGATACCCTTTTCGGTGCGACTTTCACCGTTCTGGCTCCTGAGCATGAACTAGTAGATGCCATCACAAGTACAGAGCAAGCAGAAGCAGTAGCAGACTACAAACACCAAGCTAGCCTCAAGTCTGACTTGACTCGTACAGACCTTGCTAAAGAAAAAACAGGGGTTTGGACTGGTGCTTATGCCGTTAACCCTGTCAATGGTAAGGAAATTCCAATCTGGATTGCGGACTATGTTCTTGCTAGCTATGGTACAGGTGCGGTAATGGCTGTTCCTGCCCATGACCAACGTGACTGGGAATTTGCTAAACAATTTGATCTTCCAATTGTAGAAGTACTTGAAGGTGGAAATGTAGCAGAAGCGGCCTACACAGAAGATGGTCTTCACGTCAATTCAGATTTCCTAGATGGACTCAACAAAGAAGATGCTATTGCCAAGATTGTGGCTTGGTTGGAAGAAAAAGGCTGTGGACAAGAGAAGGTTACCTACCGTCTCCGCGACTGGCTCTTTAGCCGTCAACGTTACTGGGGAGAGCCAATTCCTATCATTCATTGGGAAGACGGAACTTCAACAGCTGTTCCTGAAAATGAATTGCCACTTGTCTTGCCTGTAACCAAGGATATCCGTCCCTCAGGTACTGGTGAAAGTCCACTAGCTAATTTGACAGACTGGCTTGAAGTGACTCGTGAAGATGGTGTTAAAGGTCGTCGTGAAACCAACACCATGCCACAATGGGCAGGTTCAAGCTGGTACTACCTCCGCTATATCGATCCACACAATACTGAGAAATTGGCCGATGAGGACCTTCTCAAACAATGGTTGCCAGTAGATATCTACGTGGGTGGTGCAGAGCATGCTGTTCTTCACTTGCTTTACGCTCGTTTCTGGCACAAATTCCTCTATGACCTCGGTGTTGTTCCAACTAAGGAACCATTCCAAAAACTCTTTAACCAAGGGATGATCTTGGGAACAAGCTACCGTGACCATCGTGGCGCTCTTGTGGCAACCGATAAGGTTGAAAAACGTGACGGTTCCTTCTTCCATGTGGAAACAGGAGAAGAGTTGGAGCAAGCGCCAGCCAAGATGTCTAAATCGCTCAAGAACGTAGTTAACCCAGATGATGTGGTGGAACAATACGGTGCTGACACCCTTCGTGTCTATGAAATGTTCATGGGGCCACTTGATGCTTCGATTGCTTGGTCAGAAGAAGGTCTGGAAGGAAGCCGTAAGTTCCTTGACCGTGTTTACCGTTTGATTACAAGCAAGGAAATTGTTGCAGAAAACAATGGCTCTCTCGACAAGGTTTACAACGAAACCGTTAAAGCTGTCACAGAGCAAATCGAATCTCTCAAATTCAACACAGCCATTGCCCAACTTATGGTCTTTGTCAACGCTGCCAACAAGGAAGACAAACTTTATGTAGACTACGCCAAAGGCTTCGTTCAGTTGATTGCACCATTTGCTCCTCACTTGGCAGAAGAGCTCTGGCAAACTGTTGCAGCAACAGGTGAGTCAATCTCTTACGTGGCTTGGCCAACATGGGACGAAAGCAAATTGGTTGAAGACGAAATCGAAATCGTTGTCCAAATCAAAGGAAAAGTTCGTGCCAAACTCATGGTTGCTAAAGACCTAGCACGCGAAGAATTGCAAGAAATTGCTCTAGCGGATGAAAAAGTCAAAGCAGAAATTGATGGTAAGGAAATCGTAAAAGTAATTGCGGTACCGAATAAATTGGTTAACATTGTTGTGAAATAAGATAGGAATCCTTCAGAGTAGAATCTGGGGGATTTTTTATTTGACAGGAAGTTTCTATTTTGTTAATATAATTAACAAAGAAAAGAGAGATTATGGAT
Source organism: uncultured Streptococcus sp. (assembly GCA_963541475.1). Lineage (GTDB taxonomy): Bacteria > Bacillota > Bacilli > Lactobacillales > Streptococcaceae > Streptococcus. The sequence continues at coordinate 3,989 of CAUTTK010000050.1, forward strand.
AAAAAAGAATTTATTACATTTAATAATCGTTTCAATAGATTTATTTTAGCGTTTGATCAGTTAAAAAAAAATCAACATAAAAGTGGTGTTGACAAATCCATTACTTTGAATGAGGTACATTTGATTGTTGTGATTGGGAAAAATCAACCCTTAAATCTAGTAAAATTATCTGAATTATTAGAACTTTCAAGAAGTGCAATAACTCAAAGTGTTAGGAGATTGATTCAAAAAAATTTAGTTGTTTTTGATTTTGATCCGAATAATGGGAAAAATAAATATTTGAGATTATCTGAAAAAGGCATCGAAATTTTTAAAATCCATAAGGAGCAACAAGAATATATTGAAAAATCAATCTTTTCAGTTTTAAACAACTATAGCGAGGTGGAACTTAAAACAGTTGTGAAATTGATGGATGATATTGAAAAGGTGTGGGGAGAATTACCGTGGTAAAAGTCACGGTAAATTTCAAATATAATTGTTAAGTAAATTAACAAAAAGGAGAAGACATGACTGTAAACATAGAACTGATTTCACAAACAGATTTAGCGGATGAATCTTTTTATATTGCTATTAATGGTTTAGAACCAAGGGCAATGTATTGTGTAGAAATGTACCTGTCTGATTATTACTGTATAAATGCTCCCTTGCTTTTAGATCATGATGTTATATGGAAATCAACTGCCATTTTTTTATCTGATCAGGACGGTATGATTGATACCTCTCAGACAGCATCTATTTCAGGATCTTATAAAGGCGTTTCAGAAATGGGCTTATTCTTTAATGCGAAGCCGTTAAAGAATAGGAAAAGGAGATTACCTAGTTCTCTTGATAGAATTCCATTGCGAGATTGTTTTGGTGTTGAAATTAAAATCAGGCTGGGGAAAGATGTGGTTGCGGAGCAAAGTTTTGTAAGGCGTTATATGAATCTGGGAATAAGGTATCAAGATATCTATGATAAGCATTTTCAAGGTCGATTATTTTATGATGAAAAGTTAAGAAAGGCGCCGGCCGTGATTATTGTTAGTGGTAGTGAGGGAAGAATTGAAAAAGCTCAGAACATTGCCCAACTTTTATCTTCTAGAGGCTATATTTGTCTTGCGATAGCTTATTTTGGTTTAGAGGGATTACCCCTAAATTTAGAACGAATTCCGATAGAATGTCTGGAGGAGGCGAAAGATTTTCTATATCATCATCCTCAAGTTGATAATACAAAAATAGGAATATATGGTCGCTCTAAAGGAGCAGAGCTAGTTCTGGCTGGACAAAGTATTTTGGAAGATGTGCAATGTTTGGTACTCAATTCCCCCTCAAATGTAATATTTGAGGGAATAAAGGGAAAACTCAACTCTCATTCATCTTCTTGGACATATTTGCAAAAAGAACTTCCGTATCAAAAATTTCAGTTAGGAAATTATTTGTTAAACAAGTTTTTTGGAAAACATATTCCTGAAGATAGTAGGGCTCAGATTGATGTGAGTAAAATTGACTCTCCTTTATTATTACTAGGAAGCGATGTTGATGAAATATGGAATGCGTCATCTGCGATAGATGGTATTATTTCACATTATAAAGGGGAATCTATTTTGTTTAAAAAATACCATGAAACAGGGCATATGTTGACGGTTGCTTATCAACCGAATCATCGTTATCGAAAAGATTGGCGCTTATTAATGAAAGAAAGTGTAGACTCTTGGTTTGCTACGATAAATTTTTTTGATACACATCTGAAAAATTTGTAGATAGTGCTGAACCGTACTATAATAGTCTCAACTAAGATAAAAACACAGTTCTAGTTGGTAGTCCAGTCTACAAAAGCAATTGTTCAAACAAGAGAAATTTGAACTCAAACAGTAAAAACGTAGAGAGAAGTACAAGAGTTACTAGTGACTTTCTCTTTCATAAAATAGAACAGCTCTTCTCGGATAAAAAGAGCTGTTTTTTGCTTGTATTGAAAATTCTTTTCATACATTATTTCCTAATGGATTTACTTGTCGTTAAAAATTTGGCTAATGGAAGTTTCAAATTTAGGGCAATACTTACTTGCCTCCAATTCAATCATATCATATTCAGCAATTTCATTTTGATAGAAGGGATTGTGTGTCATGATTTCTAGTTAATTTTTTATTGTTTGATTTGGCGAGAATAATACTACCGATTCTTGAATTTTTCGGCTAGATGCGGTAAAACATCTCTTTTATAGCGCATATTTAAAAATATAATGTGTTCTTGTAAGTGTTTTTAAGCTTCATTTAGCAATTCGGTAGGAGAAAAATGGCTGTAGTCTTCTCTACTTTAACTTAACCCTAATCATCTCACCACTTAACCTCTCATTTTAACCACTTATCTCAAAAGTCGATTTTTCTTTCATTCTTTTTGTTAAACTAGTGTGGTAAAGAGGAGGAAAAATATGATTTTACAAGCTAAACATTTGACCAAACGGTACAGCAATCATATGGCTGTTGACGATATTCAGTTAGAGTTTGAAAAGGGAAGTTTCAATGCTATTTTGGGTCCTAATGGTGCAGGGAAATCAACCACTATTTCCATGTTAATCGGTTTGAAAAAGCCGACAAAAGGTCAGATTCGATATGCTCCAAATACGAAAATAGGAGTTGTTTTTCAAGCTAGTGTACTGGATGAGATGTTGACGGTTAGAGAAAATCTTACGATTCGTGCTCAACAGTATAAGGAAATTGCAGCAAGTCGTGTGGATGATTTGATCCATCAACTGGGTTTGACTGCTTTCCAGAAGCAACTATATGGAACTTTGTCAGGTGGGCAAAAACGTAGGGTTGATATTGCGCGTGCTCTTCTTTCACAGCCAGATATTCTTTTCTTAGATGAACCAACGACAGGTCTAGATATTCAGACTCGCAAAGCCATTTGGGATTTACTGTCTCGACTACAAAAGGATGAAGGGATGACTATTGTCTTAACGACTCATTATCTGGATGAAGCGGATGAAGCGGATCAGATTTATATCGTTGATCATGGGAAAGTGATTGCGCAAGGTTCTGCGACGGCTATTAAAAGTCAGTATGCATCTAATATCCTAAAAATTCGTTTTAAAGAAATGAAGGATTTAGAAAAGTTGCTACAGACTGGAATGACAGTAAAGGAAGAAAATGAGTTGGAATATCTTTTTTATCCAAGGACGTCACAGGAAGCCATTGAATATTTGGCAAAAGTTCGAGAAGAAATTGATTCTTTTGAGTTTCGTCCGGGTACTATGGATGATGCCTTTATTGCACTTACAGGAAGAGAGGTTCGTTAATGCTAGCTTTATTGAAACGGAATTTTATCTTATATTTTCGTAATCGTTCGGGAGTATTTTTCTCGTTATTGGGGGCATTGATTTCCTTCCTCCTTTATATCATTTTTTTGCAGAAGAATTTGACGGACGCTTGGTCTCAACTCCCTGATAATACAAACCTTTTAAATAACTGGCTGATGGGTGGGACCTTGGCTGTGACGGGGATCACAACAAGTTTTACGGCTCTTACACAAATGGTACAGGATCGTGAAAATCAAGTAGATCAAGATCTTTTCTTGACAGATTTAGGTAGCTGGGGCTTACAGGTGTCCTATCTAATCAGCAGTATTATCATTTCTTTTGTCATGCAGGTGTTTATGTTTGCTGTTATGAGCCTTTATTTTAAAGAAAGTCCAGTTATCAGTCATTTACTGGAAATTACTTTGATTATGTTGTTAAGCAGTCTGCTTTCAAGTTTGGTAAATATTCTCTTGATTTATCGTTTTCAATCTGTAGATAGTCTTGGGAAAATGGCAACTATAGTGGGCACTGCTTCTGGATTTTTGGTAGGAACTTATGTCCCCATTGGAGTATTACCTGATTTTGCACAGATTATCATGAAGTGTACCCCTGCAACTTATATTGCTTCTCTCTATCGACAAATTTTAATGAAAGAGCGGTTAGAAACTGCATTTACAGGAAATAGTAGTCTGTTACAGGAATTTCAAGAAAAAATGGGAATTCAAATCAACTGGCAAGAACTATTGACAAAGGAAGAGACATACTTTATAGTGGTTATTATCAGTCTCGTCGCTATTCTTCTTTGGCTTTTATTTGTTAAAGTATTTAGCAAGAGAAAATAAAAGTATATTGGAGAGAAAATGAAGATTCGTTTTGAAATGAAGACAGAGTTTTCAGAAAAGGACCCACATATTGTAATTCAGGCAGCTCAGTTAACTGACCAAGCAAGGGAAGTTATGGAGTATTTAGAACAATTTTCAACAACCAATCAGGTGGCCATTCCTATTCGGGCGGATGATTATCTGGTTATGGTGAAGATTGAGGATATTATTCTAGCTGATATTGATAAGAATTTATTAACCATTTATACGGTAGACGGGATTTATAAAACTAAGGAAACATTGATAAACTTTCAGAATCGGATTAATCGGCGTAACTTTATACAGATATCACGCCATTCAATTATAAACATTGACCACTTAGAATCGTTATCAGATAGTTTTTCAGGGAACATGATGGCTAAAATGACTCGGGGTATCAAGTCTAGTGTGAGTAGGAAATACGTCAAGTCCTTAATGAATTATCTAGGTTTATAGGAGGAAATCATGAAACGATTAATTGATTATTTTGTATCGGGAATGCGTACGGCTTCCTTCTTTTATTTGAGTATGATGTTATTAGCTCAGTGTTATCCAAGCATTACCTATCCTGCACCAATGGCAAAAAATATTCTAGCTCTTTTTTTAATGGGTGGAATTATGGGGGTATTGACTTTAATACTTGAAAAGCTAGAGTTTCTTGCTTTTAGTATACGTGTAGGAGTTCATTTATTAGTGACAGCTACTATTTTAGTATTGACCTCTCTATTTTTTGGTTGGGGTTCAGCCTTGTGGAGCCCCTTGCTTTGGTTCTTTTTCTTGTTAATTTATGGATTGATATGGTTGTATCAAATCTGGCAAACTCACAAACTCACCCAACGAATTAATCAAGCCTTAGAGGATAAAAGACAGAAAACGGGTCACTAATATAGTGTTGAGGATGAAGTTTGAAGACAGTGCCAGTTTCCAAAGAGAACAATTTGTGATATAGTATTTTCAGCGTAAAACAAGGAGAAGAAAAATGCCAGTAAACGAATATGGTCAGATGATTGGTGAGTCAATGGAAGGTTATACACCCGGTGCACTGCCTTCTATTGATTTCTTAGAAGGGCGTTATGCTCGAATAGAGGCTCTCTCGGTAGAAAAGCATGCGGAGGATTTATTAGCTGTTTATGGCCCTGATACGCCTCGGGAAATGTGGACCTACCTCTTTCAGGAACCAGTGGCAGACAGAGAGGAATTGGTTACCCTCTTAAATCAGATGTTGGCTCGTAAGGACCGTTTTTACTATGCAATCATAGACAAGGTAACTGGTAAGGCTTTGGGAACTTTTTCTCTCATGCGCATTGACCAGAATAACCGAGTAATAGAAGTGGGAGCTGTCACTTTTTCTCCAGAGCTCAAGGGGACACGGATTGGAACCGAAGCCCAGTATATCTTGGCTCGCTATGTCTTTGAAGAGCTCAACTATCGTCGCTATGAGTGGAAATGCGATGCTCTTAACCTACCATCAAGACGAGCTGCGGAGCGTTTGGGATTTGTCTATGAAGGAACCTTCCGTCAGGCAGTCGTTTATAAGGGGCGTACGAGGGATACGAATTGGTTGTCTATGATTGATAAGGACTGGCTTCAAGTCAAAGCTCGATTGGAAGCATGGTTGGATCCTGAAAATTTTGATAAAAATGGGCGGCAGTATAAGAGCTTGAGAGAGTTTTAAGAGGGGTTGAGATGATCACTATTAAAAAGCAAGAATTTGTCAAGCTAGAGGATGTTTTGCATCTCTATCAGGCTGTCGGTTGGACAAATTATACCGATCAATCAGAGATGCTGGAGCAGGCCTTATCTCATTCATTAGTGATTTATGTGGCGCTTGATGGTGATACTGTGGTGGGCTTGGTCCGTTTAGTCGGAGATGGTTTCTCATCGATTTTTGTCCAGGATTTGATCGTTTTACCTATCTATCAGCGTAAAGGGATTGGTAGTGCCCTAATGAAAGAGGCTTTAGAGGCTTACAAAGATGTCTATCAAGTCCAGCTGGTGACAGAACAGACAGAAAGAACCTTGGGCTTCTATCGTTCTATGGGCTTTGAAATCTTATCCACCTATAATTGTATAGGAATGACTTGGATGAATCGAGAAAAATAACAAAACTTGTTTTTTCTTAAGCAAAGTTTAAGGATGGTCTAGTATCATATAGTCATTAAATAAAGACCTCCTAACTTTATTTAATGAAATCCTAAAACTTTTTTTCATCATAATCTCCTAATGAAGTCACCAAATCAGGTGGCTTTTTTGTGGGGTGGATAGATGCTGATAGAAATTTTTGGCAAAATGGTAGAATTTGAGAAAAGTTAAGCTAGTTTTAAGCTTCGTCTTGTATCATATAATTATTAAATAAAGACCTCCTAACTTTATTTAATAAAATCCTAAACTTTTCTTTTTCATAATAATCTCCCTTAACTCCACCCAATCAGGTGGAGTTTTTTGGCTCTATTTCAGGCTTTTGGGGATTATTCTAAAAATCATTTTTCGATATTTTCCGGTATTTTCGGATTTTGGTCGGGGAATTGGCGGGGACTTTTTTAGAAAATATGACTAAAAAATAGGTCTGTTGTCGCTTCGGCTACTTCAAACTCAATTTGATTGTAAGTGACTGTTAATTGAAGGACTGGAACTG
>CAUTTK010000051.1:0-10747 GCA_963541475.1 uncultured Streptococcus sp.
GGTTCAAGTCCCTCTCTCCGCATAGGATAAGAGTTAGCTTAGGCTAGCTCTTTTTATAAGCTTTACAATATCTATGGTGGGCGTCCATCGCTTTCAGATAAATAATATAGTTTGAAATTTCTCTTAATTCTCTCTACTCTTTCTACTTTTTCCGAATAAATAGATAGAACCATCAAATCTAGATTTAAAACTATGGTATAATGAAAGGAGAGAAAGTATGACATTACGTCATCCGGGCATCAGCCCAACCAATGATTTGGTTGCTAAGAAAATCTTTAGCAATCCAGAAATCACTTGTCAATTTATCCGCGATATGTTGGATTTACCAGCCAAAAATGTAACCCTTTTGGAAGGGAGCAATATTCACGTCTTGCCTTCCCTGCCGTACTCGGCCCAGGATTTCTATACCAGTATAGATGTTTTGGCGGAGTTAGACAATGGGACACAAGTAATCATTGAGATTCAGGTACATCATCAGAATTTTTTCATCAATCGCCTGTGGGCTTATTTGTGCAGCCAGGTCAATCAAAATCTTGAAAAAATCCGTCAGCAAGAAGGAAACACTCACCAGAGTTACAAGCATATCGCTCCTGTCTACGCCATCGCTATTGTGGACAGCAATTACTTCTCAGATGACTTGGCTTTTCATAGCTTTAGTATGCGAGAGGACACGACAGGTAAAGCCTTAACCATCACAAATAATGAACAAGAAAACCATTTGGTTAAGATGGCGTTCTTGGAATTAAAAAAATACAGAGAAACCAGCAAGGATAGTGTTCGCAAACCGTGGTTGGAGTTTTTCGGGAATAAACCCTTTACCCAACAACCCGAGCGAGCCATCAGCCAAGCAGACCAACTGCTGGACTACAAGAGCTGGTCCGAGGAGGACAGGAAAATGTTTAGTCAACTACGTATGCGAGAAGAACAAGCCTTGTTAGCACAGGACTATGCCTTGGAACAAGCTGAAGAAAAAGGCTTAGAACGTGGTCTTGAACGTGGTCGTGCAGAAGGTATTGAACAAGGTTTAGAGCGTGGACTTGAACGAGGAAAAGTTGAAGGAAGTTTGTCTATGCTAATAAATCTAGTCCGTCAAGGTCTTTTGCCTTCTGAAGTTGCCAGTCAACAGTTAGGTATGACTGTCGCTGAGTTTGATGCGTTATTGAAAGATTAAGACAACCACAAATAATAGACAAGAAAACCACCTAGTCAAAATGGCATTCTTAGAACTTAAAAAATACAGAGAAACCAGCAAAGACGAGGTTCGTAAACCATGGTTGGAGTTTTTCGGGAATAAGCCCTTTACTCAACAACCTGAACGAGCCATCAGCCAGGCAGATCAACTGCTGGACTACAAGAGCTGGTCCGAGGAGGACAGGAAAATGTTTAGTGAACAACGCAGACGCGAAGAACAAGCTTTGTTAGCATATGACTATGCTTTGGAACAAGCTGAAGAAAAAGGACTAAAAAAAGGATTAGTAAATCTCGTTCGCCAGCATCTTTTAACCGCTGAGGTTGCAAGTCAGCAGTTAGGCATGACTGTCTCTGAGTTTGAGGCACTATTATAAGACCATCACCAATAACGGACAAGAAAACCATTTAGTTAAGATGGCGTTCTTGGAATTAAAAAAATACAGAGAAACCAGCAAAGACGAGGTTCGTAAGCCATGGTTGGAGTTTTTCGGGAATAAGCCCTTTACTCAAGAACCCGAGCGAGCCATCAGCCAGGCAGATCAACTGCTAGACTACAAGAGCTGGTCCGAGGAGGACAGGAAAATGTTTAGTCAACTACGTATGCGAGAAGAACAAGCCTTGTTAGCGCAGGACTATGCCTTGGAACAAGCTGAAGAAAGAGGATTAGAACGTGGCCTTGAACGTGGTCGTGCAGAGGGTCGTGAACAAGGACGAGAAGAAGGCATTGAAGAGGGATTAAAAGTAGGTTTAGTAAATCTAGTACGTCAAGGTCTTCTAACACCTGAGGTTGCTAGTCAGCAATTGGGCATGACTGTCGCTGAGTTTGAAGCATTATTGAAAGAGCATCACAAATAAGAACTCAAAAAATACAGAGAAACCAGCAAAGACGAGGTTCGCAAGCCGTGGTTGGAGTTTTTCGGTAATAAGCCCTTTACCCAATAATAAGCTTTCATCAATCCGCTGTCTATAAAATGTAAGGATAGGCAGTCTACCATTTAAAATAAAATAATGACAGATTTTTCCGAAGCAAAAGGTAAGATCTGTTTTTATTTATATTAAATTTTTATAATATATGGCCTAAAATAGCTGTATAATCAGCCTTGCATATATATATATATATATAGATATATATCAGAAACGCCTTAAAATATAACGATTACAGCGTTTACAGTTTGAGCTGGTGTTTATGTAAAGACTTGATTTGTTATTGTAAAAGAGTTAACATATCATTGAGTCCTTGTGTCTCGAAGATTTTAAACTTATTCTACTGAAAGAATAGAAAGGACATATTTATGTTTGGTAAAAAGTGTAATGATAATGGTGAAAAATTATACCGTTATTCTATTCGGAAATACCATTTTGGTGCTGCAAGTGTTGCCGTAGCAGCATTAATGTTTTTCGCTAATGGTGCGGTTAAGGCAGATACTTTACCTGTATCACCTGTTACGGCCAATACTGAAAAGGTAAATGCTGGTGTTACGGGACCGACAGAGGGAGTTCCTCCTAAAGAGAATCTTATAGAGAAATCAAAAGAAGTAGAGAGTGACAAAACACCTGCTGCTCAGAAGCAAGTGGATAAGTCTCCTCTTGTTCAGGCTATTAGTGAACTTCAAGCTGCAATTGCAAAAGTAGATGAGGAAAGTTTATTAAGTCTATCTAATCAACTTTCTCAATTAACCGACGAAAATAAGCGTTTACTTGATGGAGAAGATATTTCTAAGGAAACGCTTACAAACCAAGTGAATCGAATTCAATCTCTTACAGAGCAAGTGCGTCAACTTAAGTCTAAGACTGAGGATAAAACCTCTAACAAGGAAGATAGAGCTGATTCTAAAGCTCAAAATACAAAAGAGCTTAAAGTATCTGATAAAGCTGTGAATCCTACTAATCAGGCAGAAGAAATCAAAGCTGTTCAAAAAGATGAAAATAAAGGGGAAGACACTGCTAATAAAGATAAATTAGAAGCACTTTCTAAAAGTTTAATCACTTACTTAGATACTGCTAAAAAAATTGAACGCCCTGAGACCAAGAAACTCTTGGAGGGGGTAGAAGAAATTGTCCGCTCTGTCGAAAATGGGTTAGCAAATCCGAAATTAACTGCTTCAGAGATAGAAGAGTTAATGAAGCAAGGTAAGCAAGCAGAGAAAAAACTAGCACTTGCTGTCACACGTGAACATTCAGGGAAGCGTGATACTCGAAATGGAAATAAGATGCTTCCAGAATCTTATTTTAGAGCACCTAATACTAGAGAAGGGGCTAATACGGAGTTTGGGAATGCATACACAGCATGGATGATTACAAACGATGACGTTAGAAGATTCCAATCAGCAGGTATTAATGATCCAAACTATCATGGATATAATTATCCAGTAGGGACATTCTTGTATAACTCGAATAATGCTGAAAATAGCCCGATTAACAATAATAATATGCAAGGTCCTCAAAGAATTGCATGGACTAGAAATAGGGTTTATGTACAGGTAAATCGTGTATCAGGGAACGAACAAACAGGTTATGAGTTTAACTGGAAAATTCAATTCAACAATGGTCATGAACCTCACCAAAAACCATTCTACTACTTTACATTGCCTGACGGACATAATTTTAGTAGTTCAGTTGTGTTAAAAGAAAATGAATCACAAATTGCAACAGGAACTATTGAAGATGTATTGGAAAAATCTAAAGGTCTTCTGAATGGTAAAATGGGTACAACTGAAGGCGTTAATGGTGGAGAATATTACAAAGGTACAGGTCTTATTAATGGTCGTCCATATATTCAAGCACCTATTAGAACATTAGAAGATTTTGTTAAGAATTCTACTAACTACTACTTTAATAGAAGTGGTGTAAATGGAGATATTATTCAAAAATCGGATTTCCTATTTGAAAGTATTAGAAACTCAACTAAAAACATTATCGCAATTCAGCCTCAAGGAAGAAATTCAGGAGGATTTAACCATTCTTATTCATTCGAATTTACAACACATTCTAATAGTGCAGATGCTCCTTATTATGTTGCAGGTGTAAAGACATATGAAACTACTTTGGGATTAACTCAACACAGAAGTTACTCTCAATGGGGAACATTGAAAGATGCCTATACTATTAAAACAGATTCATTTACGAACGGGGACTTTAAAAAGAAAACTTTCTTAAAAGGAACTCAATTAGGTGTAATAGAAAATGCTTCATTTAGTTTTAATAGTACAAATGCAGCAACATCGGGTATGGGTGACCGTTTTATTGATGCTGGATTAGTATTAAGAAATAATACTACAGGTCGAGATGAAAGACCACAAAAAGGAAGACTATTTCTAAAAGTTACTCCGACGGCTACTTTAAATGGGTCTCAGTATTCTCATATTCATAATTTATATAATCCGAGTGACTCAAGTGATTGGGTTACTAACTCAACAGATAGAACAAAAGGTGGACATTTAGCATACTTAGAAGGAACATATAATGGTTCAACTGTAAAAATTCCATTCTCATTTAATATTGTAACTCAGTCAGATATTTTTGAACCTGTAAAAAACGAAACAAAAGAGAATCAAGCTAGAAAAACAACAGAAAGTCTAGGCAATGCCTCAGATTTTATTTCTGGATATAAGAATGTATCAAGTAGAATTCCTGATTTGTTTACAAATTGGAATGAAGGGAATACGGATACCTTAAGAAGAATTTTTAAAGGAGGTTCAGATAGATTCCCTGGTTCTTCAGATGATATTAAGAATCGTGCCATTAAAAATGTTGAATGGGCAGACGGTAATAGTAATCTAACAGGTGAAAAAATTGTCCCTGTAAAAGTACGTTATACTCCACAAGGGGAACAAGCATATGAGGAAACAAAATATGTAACTCTACCTCGTGAGTTAAACAACTTATCAATTGGACAAGTTTTAACTGAAGCTCAAAAACAAAAAATTATCGAATTAGCGAAAACTACATTTGATGTTGATTCAGCAAGTTTCGATGGAAATACTGCCAAAGTAGGGGTTAAGAAACAAGTTAAAATTACCTACATGGATAATGAAAAAAATGCATTAACAGGAAATAAAGATGATTCTGTGCGTTATGTAGATTTTCATTTTACAAACTTAACAGTTCCAGACTCTAATAAGCCTGTTGTTACAATGAATGGTAGAACATTGACTACAAACGCAGAGGAAAACCAATTTATTATTTATCGTGGAGCTGCATTTAACCCAACATTCAATGTAACAGATGAGAGTAGAATTGGTAGCTTGATGGTAAGAAACTTACCAAAAGGGGTTTATTTTAATAAAGTTGATAATGTTGATAAAGAGCGTGTAGGAACTACTACTGTTTTAAATCATACAATTTCTGGTGATGATAGTAATAAAGTTGCAGATGATGCTACATTAGGGGAACAAATTGCATCAGTTGAAGCATCTGACCAATATGGTAATAGAGAAACATATAAATTCAAATATCGTATTGTTGATATTCAACCAAAAAATAGTACGACAGAAAATCGTGCTGTTGGAAGTACATTAGGAGACCCTCATGATCACTTCAAAGTGGCAGAAAGTAATACTGCAGCGAACGATAAGTACTATCCAGATAGAATGCAGTTTAAATGGAATGAATTTGACTCTAGAAATGTTAGATTTACTGAGGTTCCCGATAATACGAAATTAAACGAATTAGGAACTATTACTAAGTATATTGCTACGGCTGTATTCCCTAGTACTGTAAATACAAAATCAATAGATGGAATAAATTATACAATTTATACACCTACTAAAAAAGCAGTACCAATGACGTTTAATGTTACGGATACTGTCGCTCCTACTGTTAAAATGACAAATCCAACCAATAATACAGAGTCTGTGTTAGGAAGTAATGAAAATAATCTTCCAGTAGTTGAAGTTTTCAGAGGAGCAACTTTAAATATTCCATTAAAAATGTTTGATAATAATACAAATGGAAAAATTAATATTAAGCATATTAGTGGATTGCCTACTGGAGTTAACTTAAATAATGGAAATACTCTTTCACAAAATAGTGGTTCAGAAACAAATCCTGCGACTGCTACTATTACGGGTACAGTGGCTTCTAATGCTGCGTTGGGAACAAATGTTGTTACCTTAAAAGTTTCAGATGATGCAACAGGAAGTGTAGATAAAGGAAATCAAGCTACCCTAAAATTCAAAGTTAAAACATATGATTTAGCCTTTGAAGATAGAGGTACACCAGTTAACGATAACACTCGTTCAGATGTATTAGGATTAAATGCTCAAAGCTTAGATCCAAATCACTATTTAACAACAACAGATGGAACGAATAGAGGAGATGGAAACTTTGGTTCAGATATGAAATTCCGCTATCTAAAAGGAAATACTGAAATTAGAGAGCATGTTTCTTTTGATAAGATTGGAAAATATCCTGTTAAGGCGAGAGCTTATTTCCCAAATAGTAAAACTTCTACAAAAGGATTGCCAACAAATCCATCAGGGCTAACAGGGGATACTGCTTCTGTTAACGGAAGAGGATTTTTAGAAAAAACAGTTGAGTTTAATGTGAAGCCAAATACGCCAACAATATCTCAACCTCAATTCTATGGTACAGCTAGCTCAAAACCAACAGTAACTGTAGAAAATCTTCCAACTAATGCTCAATTGCAAAATGGAGCAACTGTAACGGTTGAGCTCTATCAAGGAAATAATAAAGTCGCTACTAAGACTGTAACAGATGGAAATAGTACGACAACTTTATCAGCAGAGAACTTTACAGCTAACTTAACAGAAGGACAACCAGTTCATGCAGTCGTAAAAGTTAGTGGAGGACAAGGTGCTACAGCTTATTCTGTAAATTCTGATAATAGTGAAAATAGAAATGTTACAGGAAGAAGTAGACTTAATAACTTAGCAACTGATAAATTAGTCGTACAAGTCCAAGATTTGATGAATAATCGTAGAGGAACTCTTTCTGAGGCTGAAAAAAATACGATTAAAACTGCAATTTTTGAAGCAAATAAAAATGGAGTATTAAGAGGAAAACAAGTTTCTGATATTACTATTTCGGATACTGGATTAATTACCGCATTAGACAAAGATAATAAGATTGCAGAATTACAAATTGATCCGAGAAATAATGTCGTTACTCGATTTGCGCATATTCGTGATGATTATAATATTACGTTTACGAATAATGGAAAACCTGCAAACCGTTCAACAGATCCAGGGTTTGAATGGAGTCAGGATAGAAAATCATTAATTTATAAATTTGATGCAACGAGTGGTGTTGCTCTACAAACAAATGAAGTTTTAAAAACTATTACCGCTACTCCAAAAAATAGTCAAGGACAACCATCCCTAACGACTGTTACAGGGAATGATAAAGCATTAGGAGAAGCAAATTCTAATGGTTTTAGCAGAAATGCGTCTACTGGATACTTTAGTAAAAATGGAGTAGGAGTTAACGTATTAGATTTAGTAAATCCAACAAATTATCGTGGTGGAGGAAATATTTCTAATACTGGTAATAAGTTAGTAGATATCAATCATGGAGATGTTAATGGAAGTAATATTATTGGAACTAATTTAGAAACTGGAACTACAACAATTACTGGAGCTAATGGTTCTAATTCAATTACATTGAATAATGTCGTAAAAGGAAGAAGCGGTAGCTCTCTAATTGAACATAAACAGTTATATCTAATGCCGAAATATACAGATGCTACATTATTAACAGATAGAGGTACAACAGCAACTGGCAATACAAATGTTATTAATGTGTATTTTGTACCTGTTGATCCAAGAAAACCTGAAGTTTCTCGTCCATCTAATAGTACTCTAGCAGCAACAAAAGAGGCCATATCAAATGCGCAAAATGTTGCTACAGGTAATAATGGAAAAATATCATCTAATTTCTTAACTTCTAAAGTGGACGTTAGAGATAATTATGATAGTACGGCTCAAGCTAAAGAAAAATTAGAAATGTATGTTCAAAAAGATGGAGAAAATACTCGTACAAAAGTTGTCGAAAATAATCGTGAAGATACAGACGCGATATCTACTATTGTAAGAAATGCTGAACAAGGAAACGGAACGTCTTATTATAAAGTTATTGCTAAAACGACAGACCGTTCTGGAAATGTTTCTGATGAAGCAGTCGTTGGTTGGTTCAAAGTAGAGGAAAAGGGTAAACCAACAGTTAAGTTAGTACAAAATAACCAAGATACAACACTTTCAGAATCAACTCCTGAAGCAAGCGTACCGAAAGTAACTGTATATCGAGGTGAAAAAGCTGAAATCACTGTAAAAGCATCAGATAACACAGGAAAACTATTAAGTTTCACTACATCAGGATTGCCAAGTGGAGTAACAGAAACTGGGGCAACTTCAAGTGATAGTGCAACAGATGCATCACCTTTATCTCGTACATTATCTGGGAAAGTAGCAACTGATACAACATTAGGAGATAAAGTATTAACAGTTGTAGCATCAGATAAAACAACTCCAACAAATACAACTACTGTTAAGTTCAAATTGGATGTTAAAGCTCAAAACGAGAAATATAATCCAACAGCCGGAGCAACTCCTGTAGTTGTAAATAATATTGGAAGTATTAGTAATTCAGATTTAGAAAAAATTAAAAACTCTGTAACAATACCAAATCTTTCACAAGAAGCAAGAGATGGTGGAGTTACAACATCAATAAAAAATAGTGGAACAGTAACAACAAATAATGGTAAGAAATATGTCACTGTAGAAGTAACATATCCAGATACAAGTAAAGATGAAGTGCTAGTTGAAGTACAACAAAATACGAATGTACAAAAACAACCAACAATTTATGTTGTTAAAGGTGAAACAGTTTCTAATGAAGAATTAAGAAAATTTGTTTACTTACCAAATGGCGCACAAAAAGAAGAATTGCCAAGTACAGCAACAGTAACAGCTACTCTAGATACAGCAAGTAGAGGAAGTAAAACAACAAATGTAACGGTAACTTTCCAAGGTTCAAATCCAGTAGTAGTTCCAGTTACTTATGAAGTGATTCAAAACTTCCCAGTAGCAAATAAAGTTTACGATTTTGCTGGTGTTTCAAGAGTAAATGGACCATCAGATTATTATGTAAATCAAGGATTACGTCAAGGTATGTCTTGGTTTGTTGAGAAAGAAACTGTTGAAGGTGGTCGAAAAGTCTTCAAGAAAGTTTCAAGCGATAATAATATGAACAGTCAAATTGCATCAGATATTACAGCTGGTGTTGGAGAGTATCGTTATAAACTTGGAGCTAAATTCAGAGAAGGTAGATTTACAAACCAAGCAGAAGAAGCTGCTAGACTTTCATATAGTGGAGAAATTGTTCATACGGTGTATGACGTAGTAGCTAACACAACGAAAGTAGAAGCAACTTATGGTTCGACATTAACAAATACTCAAGCTCAATCTGCTGTTATGAAAGCAACAAACTCTCAAAACCTACCAACAGGAACAACCTATGAGTGGGTAGCAAATGCTTCGGGAGCAGCGGCAACAAACTTAACTGTATCAATATATGGAGAAGAAACACGTTATGTAAAAGTTACATTACCAAAAACAAGAGAAGCAGGCTCAGATTCAGCAGCAGCAACTCAAGTAAATCCATATAAAGTAATTGAAGTAAAAGTAAAAGTTAACGAAACTGTAAAACCAACAGTGAAACTTGTTAGTGATAATGGAGAGGTAACACTTTCAGCCTTAACTGCAGAAGAAAGTTTACCAAAAGTAACAGTATATCATGGTGAAAATGCAACAATTACAGTAAAAGCTTCAGACAATACAGGGAAAGTTCAAAACTTAACGATTACAAACTTACCAACTGGATTAACACCAGATAATAGTAATCAAGCAAGTGACACTGCAACAGATGCAACACCATTGACAAAAACTACAACAGGAAAAGTAGATAAGACTGCGACAGTAGAAGTAAAAGTCGCAACCGTTACAGTTTCAGATAAGTCTAATCCGGCGAATACAACAACAGTTCAGTTTAAGGTAGATGTTAAAGAGCAGAAAGATAAATATACACCGACAGCAGGAACAACTGTAACAGTAGGAAATATCGGTACAATTAGTCAACCAGATGAAGATAAAATCAAAAATGCTGTAACAGTACCAGCTCTTTCAGAAGAAGCTACTCGAGATGGAGTTACAAAAAGACTGAAAGATAATGGTAGAGTTACTGCTAAGAATGGTAAGAACTATGTTACTGTAGAAGTAATTTATCCAGATAGAAGTAAAGATGAAGTAGACGTAGCTGTAGAAGAAGTGCTAACAGCAGGTGAGAAAAACCCAACGAATAAAGCCATCGAAGGTCAACCATATACAAGTACTGAAAAAGTGATCAATCCAAATAAACCAGATACAACGGTAACACCAACACCAACAAAAGGTTTAACAATTGATAACGAAGGAAAAGTAACAGGAACCCCAACAGACTTAACATGGACAGGAGACGAAACAGAACAAACCGTCACAATTCCAGTAGAAGTAAAACGTGGAGAAGAAAAAGTTACTGTGAACATTCCAGTAGTGGTACAACG
>CAUTTK010000052.1:0-10695 GCA_963541475.1 uncultured Streptococcus sp.
ATATAATACTTTTAATTTAAATAAAAAGGAGTGATTTTATGGGAGATTGCAAAGATTTTTGTCATAAAAAGTACCGAATAGCAACGATTTTTCTGCTATCGGTCTTTGTATTCGGATTTACTTTCGTACAGGTTAGTGCCGATGAGGGAAAAATTGAAACATCCAATCAAGTTACACATGCAGTAACAATTAATAAATTAGATGATTCAAATAAGCTCGCACCGCCAGTCACGGCTGACAAGAATGCTCTAAATTCTTCTTCAAAGGAAAAAACAGAAGTGACAGAGTCATTAAAAAAAGATGATTCTATAGAGGATAGAGATAGTAAGTCAGATAAGGTTTTAATCATACAGCAAGAAAAGACTGCTATAAAAAGTGAAGAGAAGAAGGAAGAATCAGCAGTAAAAAGCAGTTCTTCTTCCGAAAGTTCACAATCACAGTCCTTATCTCAAAGCAGACATAAAGAAAAGCCAAATAGTATCTCCAGTAATGAAATGATTACTGTTCCTAAAACATGGGAAGAAGGATACAAAGGGGAAGGTACTGTAGTCGCTGTTATAGACTCAGGGCTTGATTTGAATCATGAGGTTCTGCGTATTTCTGATCCGTCAAAGGCGAAATTTAAAAATCAGAATGATATCGAAAAAGCTAAAAAGGCTGCTGGTATTGACTATGGGAAATGGTACAGTGACAAGGTAGTATATGCTTATGATTACTTTGATGGAACAGATAATATAAAAGAGGCTGAAAAAGAGTCTCATGGAATGCACGTTACTGGTATTGTAGCTGGAAATCCAGTTAATAAAGCTCCGAATTCTGAGAAGGTATATGGAGTTGCACCAGAAGCTCAAATAATGTTTATGAGAGTTTTTTCAGACAGAGATAAAACTACAGCATCTGCCTTTTATGTAAAAGCCATTGATGACGCAGTTGCGTTAGGTGCAGATGTGATCAATATGAGTTTGGGTGCAGGTGCGGGTTCAACGGTAGATGCAGGTTCAGATATTATTGAAGCAGTAAAAAGAGCACGCGCTAAAGGAGTATCTGTTGTTATTGCTGCTGGTAATAGCAATACTTTCGGTAGAGGTTTTTCACAACCATTAGCAGAAAATCCTGATTACGGACTGGTTGGAAATCCCTCTACAGTAGAAGATTCAATTTCTGTTGCTTCGATTAATAATAAAATTCTAACTACTGAAGTCTTTGAAGTAAAAGGTTTAGAAAATGATACTAAACTTGATTATGGTAAGTTTGATTTTAATAGACCTGAAGCAGAAAAAGATTTTGAAAAAGGGAAAGAATACGAATATGTAGCAGCGGGTATTGGTCGTGAAGAAGATTTTGCTAATATTGATGTAAGAGGTAAGTTAGCACTGATTCAACGTGGTAAAATCCATTTCTCTGATAAGATTAAAAATGCTCTTCAACACGGTGCAGCTGGAGTTTTAATTTATAACAACGTTGAAGGTGCAAATGTTAGTATGTCTGTTACAGGTGATGCTAAGAAAATTCCATCTGTCTTTATTTCAAAACATTATGGTGAAATTCTTAAATCTGGTCAGTATAAAATTGTCTTTAATCATAAGATGGATAATCGTAAATCAGATGTTGCAGACCAATTATCAGATTTTTCAAGTTGGGGAGTTACAACAGATGGACAATTGAAACCAGATGTTACTGCACCTGGTGGGAATATCTATTCATCATTTAATGACAATAGTTATGGAAGTATCAGTGGAACAAGTATGGCGGCTCCTCATATAGCTGGTGTCGCAGCATTAGTCAAAGAATATTTAGCAAAGAAACATCCTGAATTATCAGCTAGTCAAATTTCAGAGATTGTAAAAGCTTTAATTATGTCTACTGCAAAACCACATTTTAATAAACAAACTGGAGCCTATACTTCTCCACGTCAGCAAGGTGCCGGTGTAGTTGACACGATGGCAGCAACCAGCACAGATCTATTTGTAACAGGTACAAATAACTATCCAAGTGTTACTCTTGGCAATGTTGGTGATAAATTTACCTTTGAAGTTACAATTCATAATATTTCGGACAAAGACCAAACATTGAAGATGCTTGTAAATACAAATACGGATGAAGTTAACGAAGGGAAATTCACTCTCCGTCCACGAAAACTAACTGAAACAGTCTGGCCTGAAGTAACTGTGAAAGCTCATAGTACGAAGACGGTAACAGTTAGAGTAGATACAAGTAAGTTTACTGAAGAACTTAGTAAAATAATGCCAAATGGTTATTTTCTAGAAGGATTTGTTAGATTTGTCAATCCTGCAGATGATGGTTCTGTTATTGGTTTACCATTTATGGGATTTAAGGGAGAATTCCAAAATCTACCTGCAATAGAAAAACCAATTTATAATTTGATTCAGGAAGGAAAAAGTGGATTTTACTCTAAAATTGATAAAGATAATCCAGAAATTTCACCTTCGGACGATGCAACTTATTTAACAAGTTCTGAAAATGATTTAAATGTTTTAAAAGCAGAGCGTCAAGGAAATCGAGTGACTGTACTCGGAGTGAAACAAGATGCCGAAGGAAAATACCATCTTCAATTAGATGAAAAGGGGAACATCCGCCTTGCTATCTCACCAAACGATGATGGTAATAAAGATTCTGTTCAATTTAAAACTCTTGTTTATAGAAACTTGGTAAATCTTCGTGCAACAGTTTATGATTCTTCAGATACAACACATAGTAACCCTATTTGGAAAAGTCGTCCAACAGACCTTGTAAAAAATTATTTTGATGGCGATACTAGAAATCCAAGAAGTTACGTTCTAGATAAAACAGCTTGGGGAGGAAAAGATTCTAACGGAAATCGAGTCTCTGATGGAATTTATGACTATGTTATTAGTTATAAGCCAGATGTCCCTGGAGCTGAAGAACAATACACAACATTTAAAATTCAAATCGATACACAAAAACCTCTGATTACTTCGGGATATATTCGTTCTCAAAAAGATCAAGAACAATTTATAGCTCGTAAACCTCAGGATGTAGGAAATGGGGGAATTCTTTTAGAAAAAGTCTTTTATATTCGTCCTTCTGAAAATAGAGAATCGACAGATTCAGAAATCGAACAGTATCAAATTATCAAACAAAATGAAGATGGTAGTTATACACTTCCTAAGAACATTGATAAATCGAAAATCTTCTATTATGTGGAAGACTTTGCGGGAAATGTAGACTTTATATCTCTAAAAAATCTTGTAGGTGAAGAAAATAGTGGCCGTGTAAAAATTGCTATATTAAATAATAAAACAAAGAGTGAGATTGATACGACTTATGTTTATCGCATTAAAAATAGTGAAGGCCAATATGTAACTGTTGATAAATCAAAAGATATTAATTTCTTGAAATTTGGACATTATGTTGCAGAAATTTTTAGCTATGACCGTACAGAGTTGAAATTTGTGAGTGCTCTATCTAAGGAATTTGATTTAACGAAAGAAAATAGTTTTCAAACTATTACCTTCTTGGCTAACAAAATGAAATATGCCCCAGTAACAATTGGCTTCAATCAAGCTGTTCCTGGAACTACAACGATTACTTTAGTAGGTGAAGACGGTCAGAGTCAAGTCTTGCCAGCTGAAACATATGGTAAACATTCTTATGGTAAGAAAGTGATTCCTGGTGAATATAAGGTTCTTGTAAATCTGTCAAACGGTTATGAATTACTTGATAATCTTCAACCATTTAAAGTTCTGTTTGGTCAAAATAATGTTTTGTCACTTTCAGTTGTTTCTAAGTTAGGCTTGATTGCAGCTTTAAATAAACAAATGGAAGTAGTTAAAACTCCAAGATATTATAATACAAAACAGAATTTAAAAGAGATGTTTGACCAAAGTGTCAAAGATGCCCAACTAGCATTGGGAAGTAAACTTAACCAAGATAAAATTGACCAAATTGTTAAGGCTTTAGAGTCTGCTATGCAAACATTGGATGGTAAGGAATCTGATATCACATTATTGAAGAATGCCATTAAAGCATATGCTGAGACAGTTAAAAAAGGTAAATATATAAATTCTGATCAAGAACGCAAAGGTCAATATGATCGTGAATTTAAACTCTTAGCATTATTAATTACAAAAGATTTGATAACTCAAGATGAAATCGATCGTCTATTGACCACTTTCTTGAAAGCACAAGAACAGCTGAATGGGAAAGAAACAGATTTCATGAGCCTAAAAAATGTTATCGTGGATGAAGTGAAGTTCCAAGACAAAGATCCAAGATTTTTGACAGCTAGCAAAGAGGAGAAGGATGCATATAATCTTATTTTCAGCAAAGCTAAGCTACTTTTAGAAAATTCAGAAGCTAGTCAAGAAGAAATTAATGCAGTAATCAATGCTCTAAAAGAGACGACTGTAAAACTGAAGGCTAATAAAGTAGAGATTCCAACCAAACCAGTTGCACCAGTTAAGCCGGTTGATCCAACTAAAGAAGTTGCACCAGTTAATCCAACTAAACCAGTTGTACCAGTTAAGGCAGTTAATTCAGCTAAACCAGCTGTAACGATTAATCCAGTTAATCCAGCTAAACCAGTTGTAACGATTAAACCATCTAATCCAACTAAACCAGTTGTAACAATTAATCCAGTTAATCCAGCTAAACCAGTTGTAACAATTAATCCAGTTAATCCAACTAAACCAGTTGTAACGATTAAACCATCTAATCCAACTAAACCAGTTGCAACGATTAATCCAGCTAAAGCAGTTGCACCAGTTAAGCCGGTTGATCCAGCTAAACTAGTTGTAACAATTAATCCAGTTAATCCAACTAAACCAGTTGTAACGATTAAACCATCTAATCCAACTAAACCAGTTGTACCAGTTAAGGCAGTTAATCCAGCTAAACCGGTTGTAACGATTAAACCAGCTAATCCAACTAAACCAGTTGCATCAATTAAGCCAGTTTCTCAAGTGCAACCTGTTAAATTAGTAAGTCACAATAGACAAGTCTCAACTATTAAGCCTTCAATTAGCAATGATAAAATTGAGAAAACTCCATCAATTATAGAAGCTAATCATGAGAATAAAACACTAGCTGGAAGTGGTCAACAAGTGCTTTTAGCTACAGTCAACAAAGAAGGAAAACAATTACCAGCCACTGGTGAGAATAACATGATTTCTATTATTCTAAGTATTTCAGGAATTTCTCTCTTATTGTCAGTTATTGGACTTGCAACTTTTTCAAAAAGTGAGTAGAGAATACTATACATCTTTCTATAGTTTTTGATTTACAGTATGTTACAATTCTGATATAATAGTCTGCAGGAAAGAAAGTCTTATGGCGTTCTTCAAGCGAGCTTGGGATAGTGGGAGCCAAGTAGGGCAAAATAAAGAACTGGCGCTTTCTGTAGTATTTTCAAAAACAATGAAGTAATAAATTAGGGTGGAACCGCGTTTCTGACGCCCCTAGTCGTAAGGCTTGGGTGTTGAAATTCGGTTCTTTTTGAATTCGTCTATCTAATGCCTAAGTAGAAAGGAGCATAATGCTTAAAGGATCTTGTTTATGTAAAGCAGTGACCTACACTCTAGATGAGGAATTATCGGAATTAGTGTTTTGCCATTGCTCATTCTGTCGGAAAGCAACTGCGTCTGCCTATACAGTTAATGCCAAAGTTAGCAGTAAAAAGCTAATATTGCATGGAAAAGAAAAGCTTGTTACCTATAGTTCTTCTCCAGGAAAACAGCGTTATTACTGCCAGAACTGTCACAGTCAAATTTTCACTGCTCAAGAAAATATACCAGAAGTCTGCGCTTTGAAATTAGGAACAATAGATGAATGCGATCAGAATTTACAAACTGTTCCCAAACGTCATATTTTTCAGGACCCAGCTTTTTCTTGGTTGCTTGATAAATAAATTTAAAAAGATAATATAAATTAAAGGAGTAAACAATGTCTAAAAAATTGACTTTCCAGGAAATCATCCTTACTTTGCAACAATTTTGGAATGACCAAGGTTGTATGCTTATGCAGGCTTATGACAATGAAAAAGGTGCGGGAACCATGAGTCCTTACACTTTCCTTCGTGCTATTGGACCTGAGCCATGGAATGCGGCTTACGTAGAGCCATCACGTCGTCCTGCTGACGGTCGTTACGGAGAAAACCCTAACCGCCTTTATCAACACCACCAATTCCAAGTGGTCATGAAGCCATCTCCATCAAACATCCAAGAACTTTACCTTGAGTCTTTGGAAAAATTGGGAATCAATCCTTTGGAACACGATATTCGTTTCGTTGAAGATAACTGGGAAAACCCATCAACTGGTTCAGCTGGTCTTGGTTGGGAAGTTTGGCTTGATGGGATGGAAATCACTCAGTTCACTTATTTCCAACAAGTAGGTGGACTGGCAACTGGCCCTGTGACTGCAGAAGTTACCTATGGTTTGGAGCGTTTGGCTTCTTACATCCAGGAAGTAGACTCTGTCTATGATATCGAGTGGGCTGATGGTGTAAAATACGGAGAAATCTTTATTCAGCCTGAGTATGAGCACTCAAAATATTCATTTGAAATTTCAGATCAAGAAATGTTGCTTGAAAACTTTGATAAGTTTGAAAAAGAAGCTGGTCGCGCCTTGGAAGAAGGATTGGTACACCCTGCCTATGACTATGTTCTCAAATGTTCACATACCTTTAACCTGCTTGATGCGCGTGGTGCCGTATCCGTAACCGAGCGTGCAGGCTATATCGCTCGTATCCGTAACTTGGCCCGTGTCGTAGCCAAAACCTTTGTCGCAGAACGCAAACGCCTAGGCTATCCACTTTTAGATGAAGCAACACGAGCTAAACTCTTAGCAGAAGACGCAGAATAAAGAGAGTGACAAATTACGAAAATGGGCGAACAGAGTGAGCCCTGAGCCAGTTGCCGCAGTGATGAAGGTATCCCTAGTGAAGCTAAGGATACTAGGCAAAATTGGAGACTTTTGGCTCCAATTTTAGCAATGAAACAACGAAGTTGGTTGCTTGCGTGCCAATCACATAAGGCAAGCTGGAAAATAAAAAGATACTTTTCGGAGAAAAAACATGACAAAAAACTTATTAGTAGAACTCGGTCTTGAAGAATTACCAGCCTATGTTGTCACACCAAGTGAAAAACAACTAGGCGAAAAAATGGCAGCCTTCCTCAAGGAAAACCGCCTGTCTTTTGAAGCTATTCAAACCTTCTCAACACCACGTCGTTTGGCTGTTCGTGTGACTGGTCTTGCAGATAAACAGTCTGATTTGACAGAAGATTTCAAGGGGCCAGCAAAGAAAATTGCCTTGGATAGTGATGGAAACTTCACTAAAGCAGCTCAAGGATTTGTCCGTGGAAAAGGGTTGACGGTTGAAGATATCGAATTCCGTGAAATCAAAGGTGAAGAATATGTCTATGTCACTAAGGAAGAAGTTGGTCAAGCAGTTGAAGCCATTGTTCCTGGTGTTGTAGATGTTTTGAAGTCACTGACTTTCCCTGTCAGCATGCACTGGGCCAACAACACCTTTGAATACATCCGCCCTGTTCACACTTTGACTGTTCTTTTAGATGAAGAAGAGTTTGATTTGGATTTCCTTGATATCAAGGGAGGTCGTGTGAGCCGTGGCCATCGTTTCTTGGGGAAAGAAACCAAAATTCAGTCAGCATTGAGCTATGAAGAAGACCTTCGTAAGCAGTATGTAATCGCAGATCCACGTGAACGTGAGCAAATGATTGTTGACCAAATCAAGGCAATCGAAGCTGAGCATGGTGTACGCATCGAGATTGATGCTGATTTGCTTAATGAAGTCTTGAACTTGGTTGAATACCCAACTGCCTTTATGGGAAGTTTTGATGCTAAATACCTTGAAGTTCCGGAAGAAGTCTTGGTAACTTCGATGAAGGAACACCAACGTTACTTTGTTGTTCGTGATCAAGATGGAAAACTCTTGCCAAACTTCATTTCTGTTCGTAACGGAAACGCAGAGTATTTGGAAAATGTTATCAAAGGAAATGAAAAAGTCTTGGTAGCCCGTTTGGAAGACGGAGAATTCTTCTGGCGTGAAGACCAAAAATTGGTCATTTCAGATCTTGTTGAAAAATTAAACAATGTGACTTTCCATGAGAAAATTGGTTCCCTTCGTGAACACATGATTCGTACTGGTCAGATTGCTATTCTCTTGGCAGAAAAAGCAGGCTTGTCAGCGGATGAAACGATTGACCTAGCCCGTGCAGCAGCCATTTACAAGTTTGACTTGTTGACAGGTATGGTTGGTGAATTTGACGAGCTCCAAGGAATTATGGGGGAGAAATATGCCCTTCTTGCTGGGGAAACTCCAGCGGTGGCAGCTGCTATTCGTGAACACTACATGCCTACATCAGCCGAAGGAGAACTTCCAGAGAGCAAGGTCGGTGCAGTGCTTGCTATTGCAGACAAATTAGATACGATTTTGAGTTTCTTCTCAGTAGGCTTGATTCCATCAGGTTCTAATGACCCTTATGCACTTCGTCGCGCGACTCAAGGTGTGGTTCGTATCTTGGATGCCTTTGGTTGGCACATTGCTATGGATGAGCTGATTGATAGCCTTTATGCTTTAAAATTTGACAGCTTGACTTATGAAAATAAAGCAGAGGTTATGGACTTTATCAAGGCTCGTGTTGATAAGATGATGGGTTCTACTCCAAAAGATATCAAGGAAGCCGTTCTTGCAGGATCAAACTTTGTTGTGTCGGATATGTTGGAAGCAGCAAGTGCTCTCGTAGAAGCAAGCAAGGAAGAAGACTTCAAACCATCTGTTGAATCACTTTCTCGTGCCTTTAACTTGGCTGAGAAGGCAGAAGGAGTTGCTACAGTTGATTCAGCTCTCTTTGAGAATGAAGAAGAGAAAGCATTGGCAGAAGCAGTAGAATCACTCGTTTTGTCAGGGACTGCCAGTCAGCAATTGAAACAGCTCTTTGCGCTTAGTCCAGTTATTGATGCTTTCTTTGAAAATACTATGGTTATGGCCGAAGATGAGGCAGTTCGTCAAAATCGTTTGGCAATCTTGTCGCAATTAACCAAGAAAGCAGCTAAGCTTGCTCGTTTTAACCAAATTAACACTAAATAAAATTTGATAAACGGACTTTATCTTATCAAAAAGGAGAATAAATGGATCCGAAAAAAATTGATCGTATTAACGAGCTTGCCAAAAAGAAAAAAACAGAAGGCTTGACACCAGAAGAAAAAGTTGAACAAGCCAAACTACGGGAGGAGTACATCGAAGGTTATCGTCGTACTGTTCGTCACCACATCGAAGGGATCAAAATTGTGGACGAAGAAGGGAACGATGTTACACCAGAAAAACTACGCCAAGTACAACGTGAAAAAGGGTTACATGGCCGTAGTCTCGATGATCCCAATTCATAATAAGTATTCTTTCTTTTAACAAAGATTGATGAAACGATAACAAAACGACTAGCAGACACAAACTGCTAGTCGTTTTTCACTAAAAAAGGAACCAATTTGGTTCCTAAAACTACTATTAGTTGCTTGCTCCAGATGTAGCGTCTGCACCACCACCGTGGCCTCCAGCATCACCTGCATCAGAAGCTCCAGATGTAGCATCTGCATCACCGTGACCATGTCCGCCAGCAGGAGCTGCAGCATTTCCACCAACTAGACGTTGACCAGTTGTATTGAGGTACCAATCAAGCCATGGTTGGAAGTTGAAGACTATTTCATTGATACCAGCGTATGATCCATCAGGATAGTACATAGCTTGATAGTTGTGAGTATTGATAACCCCTGCAGGAGATCCAGGAACGATTGTACGAACATATTCTTGATCACCATTACGCAGTACACCGACAACCCATTCAACATTTTTCATACGTCCACCGGGAAGTGAGTTATGGACAGTTGAGAGACGGTTACCAGATTGAGATGGTACACGTTTAGCAAACATGGTGTTTGGATCTTGGTGAACATTATTGTAGTATAAGAATTGGTTGTTATCATCTGCATAGGTCAACTCAAATGGCATTGCTTTCAAGAACATATCGATTTGGTTAACAGTTAAGATACCATGATCTAGTTTGACATAGGTATCACCTGAAACCGCACCAGTAATTTCAGCAACTTTTTCAACCCATTCTGGATCATCGGGATCAACTTCTGTGATTGTGGTAGCAATTGGTCTGCCACAATCCAAATCTTCTGGTTCAATTGGTTTTGGTTTTTTCAATTTTGAAACAACTCCTACATATTTTACAAAATTATCCAAGCAAGTTTCGAGGAATTTAACTGTTCCATCATTTGTAATATTCCCATCAACATCAAAGGCTTCCTTAGCTTTACCAAGAAGGAATTCGTTTCCAGGAAGTGTATAGGCATTGACACCTGGAGCGTCAAGAATCTTACGAAGGTGAACTTGGGCACGAGAAGTACCTTGGTCGTAGTAAGAAGCTCCCACAATCATGACTGGTTTGTTTTCAAATGGATGAACTTCGTATGAAAGCCATTCAAGAACAGATTTAAGGGAAGCTGAGATTGTGTGGTTGTGCTCAGGAGTAGCGATAATGACACCATCAGCACGTGTAATTCTGTTATACAAGAGACGCAATTGGAAGCTTTCATCCCATTTCTCGTCTTGGTTAAACATTGGAACTTCGTCAATTTCAAGAACTTCTAATTCAAATTTGAGTTTGAAGTGACGACGGATGAATTCCAAGAGTT
>CAUTTK010000053.1:0-10424 GCA_963541475.1 uncultured Streptococcus sp.
CCGTTTCATTCTGGTTGTTGTATGTTCTCTTGAAACCAACCTTAAAACATTATGAAAGATAAACAAATATTTTTAATGAAGGGCAGTTTTGCCCTTTTACTTTTCGTTATTCTTGGCTATATGGTCAAATTTTATCCTGAAACGCTGGTCGGTTTTGACCAACCGATTCAGACTGCCGTTCGAGGAGACTTGCCAGATTATTTGACTATTCTTTTCAGGGCCATCACACGCTTGATTGATATCCCAGTGATTATCACTTGGGTCGCCATTACAGCTTTTATCTTTTATCGTAAGCGATGGAAGATAGAAAGCCTACTTATGCTGGGGAATTTGGCTTTAGCAGGTCTTTTAATCGTGACCTTTAAAAATATTTACCAGCGCCCACGACCAGCTATCTTACACTTAGTCGAGGAGAAGGGATTTTCTTTCCCAAGTGGGCATTCTCTGGCTGTAACCTTGATGGTCGGTTCTCTGATTGTCATTCTCAGTCAACGGATTAAAAATCCAGTTTGGAGAAAAATCGTACAAATCGTCCTTGCTCTCTACCTAGTCAGTGTGCTAGTATCAAGGGTCTATCTAGGAGTTCACTACCCATCAGACGTCCTTGCCAGTCTCTGTGTGGGCTT
Organism: uncultured Streptococcus sp.; assembly: GCA_963541475.1. Classification (GTDB taxonomy): domain Bacteria; phylum Bacillota; class Bacilli; order Lactobacillales; family Streptococcaceae; genus Streptococcus. Next base: position 627 of record CAUTTK010000053.1, read on the forward strand.
GGGAGTCTTGTTTATCGAGTTTCCCTTCTATGACAAGCTCCGCTTCCAATGGCGATTTAAAGGCAAGCAGAAGTGATGGAAAAGATAAAAAATTGTACAAATACAAATAGAAGCATATGAAATATATACTTTAAACATGTTTTGGGATTTGATATATTTTAATAAATAAAGCAAGGAGGAAGAAAGTGTGGGTATGTTATTAGCGACACGCTTAAAAAATAAAAGAAAGGAATTAAAATTATCTCAAAAAGAATTAGCTGAGGGGATTTGTGAGCAAGGGCAGATTAGCCGTATGGAGCAAGGTAAATACTCACCTGGGTCAGAATTACTCTTTCAACTATCTAAGCGCTTGAAGGTGAGCATGGATTATTTCTTTGAAGATACTGAGGTTTCTAGTTTAGAAAATATTGATAAGTTTAAAGAACTATCTAAGAAATTTTTAGATGAGAGGGAATATGAATCTCTCCATTATATCTATGAACTGGAAAAATCTAAACGTGCTCGTCTATCTGCTAAAGACCAGATTTATTTGGACTGGATTGATACATTAGTTCAATTCCGTTATCTAAATCATCAAACAGAGGCAGTTGCGAAACTGGAAAAAATATTGTTATCTCTGAAAAAATCTGATTTTTACTATCTACAACTAGGAAATACCTTGGCTAATTTTTATTTTGATATGGGGCAGGAAGACACATATCAGGAACTCTATCAACTTTTAAAAGAGAACCTCCAGTCACTATCTGTTCATCATTTGGAACAGTTAGAATTGATGATTAAATTCCGATATAACTATTGTAGATATTTGTGGTTGAATGAACGAACATCTGAAGCTATAGAAGAAATTACAGAAACAATAGCTATTTGTAAAAGGTATAATAGTAGTTATCGATTAGCAGATTTGTATTGTTTATTGGGAAATATAAGCGTTGGATTTGCTGAAAGGGATAGGATACTAGGTTTTTATCAAGTATCTTATCAGCTTTACAAGCACGAAGAGAAGCAGAGAATGATGCTAGAAATTGAGAAGGAAATGAAATTATTGGAAAGTGAAGATTAAGAAAAAGATTTGTATTTTTAGATAACTTAAATTCATATTTCAAAAAAAATAAGAAAACACCATAAAAATTATTGACAAAGTAAAATTGATATGTTAAAATATCATAAATAGTTTTTGATTTTGGTATTGGAACTTTGGGGATATATTGGGCGTTGTTAGGATTTCAATTTCCTTTTGAGCTGAAGAAGGAGGCAATCCAATGAATACTTTTCTGACCAATAAAAATTATCGAATGTTGCTGATTAATCAATGGGTTTCGTCATTTGGTGACACGTTGTTTTATATTTCCTTTATTTCTTATGTATCGGGATATAAATTTGCTTCATTAGCTGTTCTTTGTATAACAGTTTCGGAGACTTTGCCGCAGATTTCTCAGTTGTTCACAGGCGTTATTGCCGATTTTCAAAAAAATCGTGTTGCAAAATATATTGCTATATTGGCAAGTAAGTTTCTGCTTTATACTCTATTGACACTGTTTGTAACGGATAAGAACTTTTCTATGGGGATGGTTTTTCTTATTTGTGGCATCAATCTTTTATCAGATACCATGAGTTATTTTGCAGGTGCTATGATTTCTCCTTTGTATGTGAGGATTATAGGAGATGATATGACAGATGCTATGGGGTTTAGACAGGCAACTGCTGGTGTAGTTAATATTCTTAGCAACCTTACAGGTGGAGTTTTGATTGGGGTCATCAGTCTTCAGATGTTTGTGGGTTTGAATGCTTTGACCTTTCTTTTTGCACTGTTGGGTGTGGTGTTTATTCGTACTTCTTTGAGAGATATTGAGGGACAGATGGAGGTTAGTAAAAGATTAACCGCAAAATCTTTTGGAGAGCATTTCCTCTATTCTATGAAGATATTGGCAAGTTTTCCAGCCATCATCAAATTAATATTCATTGCTGCTATGAATCAAATGATTTTAAGCATTATTACCCCTTTAACGACTTTGATGTTGATTCATCATCCATTTATCTTCTTTGACACTGGGCAATCCATTGCAGTATTGTCAGTGGTTACTTTTTCAGGAACGATTGTGGGAAGTTTTTTGAGTGGAGGTATCCTAAAAAATATTCCCATAAAAATGATTGTCTACTTTGAAGAAATTATGCATCTCTGTATTCTCTTTTCTTGGTTGACTAATCATTTCCTTCTTTTATTGGTGGTTGTCTTCTTATGCGCAGTTGCGGTAGGAATGATGGGGCCTCGGATTTTCAACCTTGTATTCTCGATGGTTCCAGAAGAAGTCATGGGAACCATCCAGTCAGTGCTTGGAGTATTCAATGTTGTTGTACCAGGAATTCTTAGCATGCTCATCGTTGCCTTAGCGAGTGCTACAAACCTAAAAATCACAGTGCTTCCACTTTTTATTTTTGTATTGACTGCCTTAGCAATTGTGAAAGCAATGAAAATAGAGTAATAGTAGTATGAACTACTGTCTCTTTTTGGGAGGGAGTTCACTATCCATCAGACGTCCTTGCCAGTCTCTGTGTGGGCTTGGGAGTCCTGTTTATCGAGTTTCCTTTCTATGACAAGCTTCGTTTCCAATGGCGATTTAAAGGCAAGCAGAAGTGAGTATCAAAATCTCTTGAGGAGAAAGAAATGAAAGTCAATATAAAAGATCTTCATCCAACTCAACTCTACCTATCAGAGAAGAAGTTACAAGGTATTCAGAGGCTTTACCAGTCGGCAGAAACAATCCAAGTCTATCCAATCAGTATTCTTGCCTTTGGAGATTACTTGCTGATTACAGATGGGCATCACAGGGCTTATCATGCTTTATTGGTAGGTCAAGATACGATTTCTGTTGAGTTTGATAGAGACGGCGGTGATGAACTATATCATCTCTATGCGCAAGCTTGTGAGGAGAGAAAGATTTACTCTGTTCTGGATTTAAAAAATCATATCTTACCTCAAGATGAGTATGAAGCAAAATGGTATAACTGGTGTGAGGGTTTTAATCAAGCAGCAACTCTCTTATTGAAAAGGAAAGCAGATGAAACAGACCCTACAAATAGATAATGCACTGCGTCTTGTTCCTTATTATAAGGTCAATCATTGTGAGGAAGCTTTTGCTTGGTATCAGGATGTGAACTTGGTTTACCTCGTAGATGGTGTGAAGAGACCTTACAGTCCAGCGACCTTGGAAGCTATGTATTCCTATTTGGATCAGCATGGTGAGCTTTTTTGGATTGAAGTCAAGGAGAAGGGAGAATGGTTTCCAATTGGGGATGTTACACTATCTCAGGATAATCTCCCCATTGTGATTGGGAATCCCGCTTACCAACATCGAGGACTTGGGAAAAAGATTCTAAGTACTTTGATTGAATTGGCTCGAGTAAAAGGACGGAAAGAATTGAGAGTCAAGGAAATCTACACCTACAATCATGCTTCTAGGAGGTGTTTCAAGTCTCTTGGATTTGTGGAAGATGGAGCAACAGAAAAAGGAATGAGTTTTATACTGAAATTAGTCTAATCTAACTTGTTTTTTAACTAAAAATCTGATAAACTAAGTAGTAATTGAATAGGAATCCGCAAGACTAGTAACTCAAGGGAAGTATATCAGGGAGGAGAGCCGTGACTGCAAGCTCTCTATATGAAAGCTGGGTGAATTCACTTGCGCATGGATTTAGAAATGAAGGTCTGACTTGTCAGATAAAAACGGATGGTACCGCGTGTCAACGCTCCGAGTGGAGTTTTTGGCATGTGGTTTTCTTTTTATCTACGAGAGACTGATGGAGGAATTATGTCAACTATTGAAGAACAATTAAAAGCGCTTCGCGAAGAAACGCTGGCTAGCTTGAAGCAGATTACTGCTGAAAATGAAAAAGAGATGCAAGAATTGCGTGTCTCAGTCCTTGGTAAAAAAGGTTCGCTCACTGAAATCCTCAAAGGGATGAAAGATGTTTCTGCTGAGATGCGTCCAATCATTGGGAAACACGTCAATGAAGCTCGTGATGTCTTGACAGCAGCCTTTGAAGAAACAGCTAAGCTCTTGGAAGAAAAGAAAGTTGCAGCTCAACTGGCTAGCGAGAGTATCGATGTGACACTTCCAGGTCGTCCAGTTGCGACTGGTCACCGTCATGTCCTTACACAAACAAGTGAAGAAATCGAAGATATTTTCATTGGGATGGGTTACCAAGTCGTGGATGGTTTTGAAGTGGAGCAAGACTACTATAACTTTGAACGTATGAACCTTCCAAAAGACCACCCAGCTCGTGATATGCAGGACACTTTCTATATCACTGAAGAAATCTTGCTCCGTACCCACACGTCTCCAGTTCAGGCGCGTGCTATGGATGCCCATGATTTTTCTAAAGGTCCTTTGAAGATGATTTCGCCAGGGCGTGTCTTCCGTCGTGACACAGACGATGCGACCCACAGTCACCAGTTCCACCAAATTGAAGGCTTGGTTGTTGGGAAGAACATTTCTATGGCAGATCTTCAAGGAACCCTTCAGTTGATTGTGCAAAAAATGTTCGGTGAAGAGCGTCAGATTCGTCTGCGTCCATCTTACTTCCCATTCACAGAGCCATCTGTTGAGGTGGATGTTTCTTGCTTCAAGTGTGGTGGAGAAGGCTGTAACGTATGTAAGAAAACAGGTTGGATCGAAATTATGGGTGCCGGTATGGTTCACCCACGTGTCCTTGAAATGAGTGGTATCGATGCGACTGTTTACTCTGGCTTTGCCTTTGGTCTTGGTCAAGAGCGTGTAGCTATGCTCCGTTACGGAATCAACGATATCCGTGGATTCTACCAAGGCGATGTCCGCTTCTCAGAACAGTTTAAATAAGATTGAAACCTGAAACACAGTCCTATACAGTTCTAGTCATTTTCTCTAGATGAGAATGGCAAGGACTGACTCGAAGAAAAAGAAAGGAATTGAAAAGGTTCCACTTGGTGGGATCTTACAATCAGAATTATGCTTGTATCTTATAAATGGTTAAAAGAATTGGTGGATATTGATGTTCCATCACAAGAGTTGGCTGAAAAAATGTCAACTACAGGGATCGAGGTAGAAGGTGTCGAATCACCTGCTGCTGGTCTCTCAAAAATTGTCGTCGGTGAGGTCTTGTCTTGCGAAGATGTGCCAGAAACTCACCTCCATGTTTGTCAGGTTAACGTTGGCGAAGAAGAAGCCCGTCAAATCGTTTGTGGTGCCCCAAATGTGCGTGCTGGTATCAAGGTTATGGTGGCTCTTCCAGGAGCTCGCATCGCTGACAATTACAAGATCAAAAAAGGGAAAATCCGCGGTCTTGAGTCACTTGGGATGATCTGTTCACTTGGTGAATTGGGACTTTCTGACTCAGTTGTACCTAAGGAATTCGCAGATGGCATCCAAATCTTGCCAGAAAATGCCGTTCCTGGTGATGAAGTCTTCTCATATCTAGACTTGGATGATGAAATCATCGAACTTTCTATCACACCCAACCGTGCAGATGCCCTTTCTATGCGTGGGGTGGCTCACGAAGTAGCAGCCATCTATGACAAGGCAGTCAACTTTAAAGAATTTACTCTTTCAGAAACTGACCAAGCTGCAGCAGCTGCTCTTTCTGTGGGCATTGAGACAGACAAGGCACCTTACTATGCAGCTCGTATCTTGGACAATGTGACTATCGCACCAAGTCCACAATGGTTGCAAAACCTTCTTATGAATGAAGGTATCCGTCCCATTAACAACGTGTTGGACGTGACAAACTACATCCTGCTCTACTTTGGTCAACCAATGCATGCTTTTGACTTGGATACCTTTGAAGGGACTGACATCCGTGTGCGTGAAGCGCGTGCTGGTGAAAAATTGGTGACTTTAGATGGTGAAGAACGTGACTTGGACGTGAATGACTTAGTTATCACTGTCGCAGACAAGCCAGTAGCCCTTGCAGGTGTTATGGGTGGTCAAGCAACAGAAATCTCTGAAAAATCTAGTCGTGTCGTCCTTGAAGCTGCTGTCTTCAATGGCAAATCTATCCGTAAGACAAGTGGTCGCCTCAACCTTCGTTCTGAGTCATCTTCTCGCTTTGAAAAAGGTATCAATGTGGCAACTGTTAACGAAGCCCTTGATGCGGCGGCTAGCATGATTGCAGAACTTGCAGGTGCGACGGTGCGCAAAGGCATCGTTTTAGCGGGTGAGCTTGATACTTCCGATGTGGAAGTTTCTTCAACTCTTGCCGATGTTAATCGTGTTCTTGGAACAGAGCTTTCTTACGCGGATGTAGAAGACGTCTTCCGTCGTCTTGGCTTTGGCCTTTCTGGAAATGCAGATAGCTTTACAGTCAGCGTCCCACGCCGTCGTTGGGATATCACCATCGAAGCGGACCTCTTTGAAGAAATCGCTCGTATCTATGGATATGACCGCTTGCCAACCAGTCTTCCAAAAGACGATGGTACAGCTGGTGAATTGACAGCCACACAAAAACTCCGCCGTCAAGTTCGTACCATTGCTGAAGGGGCAGGTTTGACAGAAATCATCACCTACGCTCTGACAACTCCTGAAAAAGCAGTTGAGTTCACAGCTCAACCAAGTAACCTTACTGAACTCATGTGGCCAATGACCGTGGACCGTTCTGTTCTCCGTCAAAATATGATTTCAGGTATCCTAGATACGGTGGCTTATAACGTAGCTCGTAAGAACAAAAACTTGGCCCTTTACGAGATTGGAAAAGTCTTTGAACAAACAGGCAATCCAAAAGAAGAACTTCCAAATGAAATCAACAGCTTTGCCTTTGCCTTGACAGGCTTGGTTGCTGAAAAAGATTTCCAAACAGCAGCAGTTCCAGTTGATTTCTTCTATGCCAAGGGAATTCTTGAAGCCCTCTTTGCTCGCTTGGGACTCCAAGTAACCTATACGGCAACAGCTGAAATTGAAAGACTCCACCCAGGTCGTACAGCAGTCATTTCACTCGGTGACCAAGTTCTTGGTTTCCTTGGCCAAGTACACCCAGTCACTGCTAAGGCCTACGATATTCCAGAAACTTATGTGGCTGAGCTCAACCTTTCAGCCATCAAGGCTGCCCTTCAACCTGCTACTCCATTTGTGGAAATCACAAAATTCCCAGCAGTTAGCCGTGACGTTGCCCTTCTCCTCAAGGCAGAAGTCACTCACCAAGAAGTTGTGGACGCTATCCAAGCTGCCGGTGTGAAACGCTTGACAGATATCAAACTCTTTGACGTCTTCTCAGGCGAAAAATTGGGACTTGGTATGAAGTCAATGGCTTATAGCTTGACTTTCCAAAATCCAGAAGACAGCTTAACGGATGAAGAAGTCGCACGCTACATGGAAAAAATCCAAGCATCACTTGAAGAAAAAGTCAATGCAGAAGTGCGTTAACTCATCAATCCATCCTTCGGGGTGGATTTTTGCTTTTCAAATAACAATTCAGGATCAAAAATAGACAGTTGAGGAGCAGAGAAGATAAATCGGAGTTTACCAGTGTATAATGTACTCATAACTCAAAGTACCCCAAGATTTTTTACTAAAATGAGGATGATAAAAATGGACAGAAGTTATTGTAAAGGCTATCAAAAAGGAGTATAATGAGTGCAAGACATTTCGGAGGTGAAAGATGCTAGAAGTAAGAAGTCTAGAGAAAAGTTTTGGATCCAAGCAAGTTTTGTTTGGTATTGACTTTCAAGCACGACCAGGTCGTATTTTGGGATTAGTTGGTAAAAATGGTGCTGGGAAGACAACGATTTTCCATAGTATTTTGAAGTTTTTAGAATATCAAGGAGAAATCAGTCTGGATGGTCAGGATATTCGTCAAGAGACCTACGATCGGATTGGCTATCTTCCTGAAGAACGCAGTCTCATGCCTAAATTGACAGTCCTTGAACAAGTTCGCTACTTGGCGACTCTAAAAGGTATGGATGCTAAGGAAATCAAGGAAAAACTCCCTCAATGGATGAAGAGGTTGGAAGTGAAAGGGAAGCTGACAGATAAAATTAAGAGTCTGTCAAAAGGAAATCAGCAGAAGATTCAGCTCATTATTACTCTGATTCATGAGCCAGACTTGATTATCTTGGATGAGCCTTTCAGTGGATTGGACCCAGTCAATACAGAATTGCTCAAGCAAGTCATTTTTCAAGAAAAAGAACGTGGGGCAACCATTATCTTTTCTGACCATGTCATGACCAACGTCGAGGAGCTTTGTGATGATATTCTCATGATTCGAGATGGCCGTGTGGTCTTGCATGGACCAGTTCAGGATGTCCGCAATCAATACGGGAAAACGCGTCTCTTTGTTTCAAGTGAACGAAGCAAGGAAGAATTGGAAAATCTTCCTCATGTCAAGCAGGTGAGTTTGACCAAACAAGGCAGTTGGAAATTGATCTTGGAGGATGAGAGCGCTGGAAGGGAACTCTTCCCAATCTTGACTCAGGGGCAATATATCGCAACCTTTGACCAGCAAGCGCCAACAATTGATGAAATCTTTAAACTAGAATCAGGGGTGGAAGTATGAGAAATATGTGGGTTGTAATCAAGGAAACCTATCTTCGACATGTCAAATCGTGGAGTTTCTTCTTTATGGTGATTTCACCGTTCCTCTTTTTAGGAATCTCTGGAGGAATTGCTTACCTCCAAGGCTCTTCAATGGCTAAAAATGATAAAGTGGCAGTAGTGACAACAGTGCCATCTGTAGCAGAAGGACTGAAGAATGTAAATGGTGTTAATTTTGACTACAAAGACGAAGCAAGTGCCAAAGAAGCGATTAAAGATGAAAAATTAAAAGGCTATCTGACTATTGACCAAGAGGATAGTGTCTTGAAGGCAGTTTATCATGGCGAAACGTCGCTTGAAAATGGAATTAAATTTGCAGTTACAGGTACACTCAATGAACTGCAAAATCAGCTTAATCGTTCAACTGCCTCCTTGTCTCAAGAGCAGGAAAAACGCTTAGCGCAGACAATTCAATTCACAGAAAAGATTGATGAAGCCAAGGAAAATAAAAAGTTTATTCAAACAATGGCAGCAGGAGCCTTAGGATTCTTTCTTTATATGATCCTGATTACCTATGCGGGTGTAACGGCTCAGGAAGTTGCCAGTGAAAAAGGCACCAAAATTATGGAAGTCGTCTTTTCTAGCATAAGGGCTAGTCACTATTTCTATGCGCGGATGATGGCTCTGTTTCTGGTAATTTTAACGCATATTGGGATTTATGTTGTAGGTGGTCTGGCAGCCATTCTGCTCTTTAAAGATTTGCCTTTCTTGGCTCAGTCTGGTATTTTGAATCACTTGGGAGATGCATTCTCACTGAATACATTGCTCTTTATTTTGGTCAGTCTCTTTATGTATGTAGTCTTGGCAGCCTTCCTAGGATCTATGGTTTCTCGTCCTGAGGACTCGGGAAAAGCCTTGTCGCCTTTGATGATTTTGATTATGGGTGGTTTTTTTGGAGTGACAGCTCTAGGTGCAGCTGGTGACAATCTCATCTTGAAGATTGGTTCTTATATTCCCTTTATTTCGACCTTCTTTATGCCATTTAGAACCATTAATGGTTATGCAAATGGGTTAGAAGCTTGGATTTCGCTTGCTATTACGATTGCTTTTGCAGTAACTGCAACAGTCTTTATCGGACGCATGTATGCTAGTCTCGTTCTGCAGACAGATGATTTAGGTCCTTGGAAAACCTTTAAACGTGCCTTATCTTATAAATAGAAGAGCCTCGCGAAAGCGAGGTTCTTTTAGGTACGACGGGCATGTCGTGCATCTGAGGTGTAAGTCCTCCGTGGGCACCCGCTAC
>CAUTTK010000054.1:0-10422 GCA_963541475.1 uncultured Streptococcus sp.
TACTTGTAACTCCCATTCTTTTGGAGTAGAATGAAGCTAGATAAAAGAGGGAGGTTTTGGCATGAAAAAACTCTTTAGAATTCATTTTGTAGCCATCGTAGTCAGCGATTTGCTACTGTTGGTAACTTTCAGACCCCGATACGAACTTTCTTTGGAGAGAGACCTGATTTTTTTCTTCATTTTCATCCTTGCTCAAGGACTCCTGCTATTTCGCTTGGTCAATCGACTCAAAAAACATTTCTCTGAGATTTATCCTCAGATGAACAAAAAAATTCGCCTTTACTATTTAGAGATTCTCTCCGCCGACCTACTATTATTTGTCTTTTTAGCCATTACTGGTCCTCAACATTTTTACTCTCTTACTCCAGTCTTTACTTCCTGTCATTCTACTTTTTATTATATGACAGCTGACCACCTAAGAGAAAACTATCCAGACTTTTACGACAAACATATCTCTTTGTGGGAATGTCTCTAAGGAAAAGGAGGTCTTAGCATGAAAAAAATCATCTACACCAAGACCATTGAGCTCCTTGTCATTGATGGAATCATGCTGGCATTTTTGACATTTAAAGAGGGACTTACTTGGGATTGGATTTTGATTTATAGTGGTTGGCTTATACTCAATGAAAATCAAAGAGCAAACTAGGAAGCTAGCCGCAAGCTGTACTTGAGTACGGTAAGGCGACGCTGACGTGGTTTGAATTTGATTTTCGAAGAGTATTATTTTCTTTCATCCTGTTCTATTGATCTATCTTTCTAACCAGCTTTGTGACCACTTTAGTCAACTCTATTCCCAGATTAGACCAAAATTCTGGCGTTTTGCCTTACAAATCCTCCTATGGGATAGCCTGATCATTCTCTCCTTGATATATTTAAGTGGTATGCCACTTTTCCTTCAGGGTACCCTCCTCATCCTAGGACATCTCATCCCTTCCTATCGCATCTGCCAAAGCTTGAAAAAAGACTTCCCAAAAGCCTATCAAGAACAGATTTCGCTTTGGAATATTTTATGATAGATAAGAAAAACCAAGCCGGCTGGGCTTGGTCTTTCTTATCTATTTTTCGTATCAAGGATAATGGTAACTGGTCCGTCATTGACCAGCTCAACCTGCATATCCGCTCCAAAGATACCTGTATGAACGGGCACTTCTTGCGCTAGTTTTTGATTGAAAGCGTCATAAAAATCTGATGCCATATCAGGCTTGGCTGCACCTGTAAAGGCTGGACGATTGCCTTTCTTGGTATCAGCAAAGAGGGTAAACTGTGAAATAGAAAGGATTTCTCCTTCAATATCCTTGACAGACAAATTCATCTTGCCTTCTGCGTCTGAAAAAATCCGCATATTGACAAGCTTTCTCACAGCATAGTTCAAATCTTCCTCTTGGTCCTCTGGTCCAACACCCACCAGCAATAAGAGCCCCTGATTGATTTTTCCATGAACCTGACCTTCGATACTCACTTGGGCTTTTTTAACCCGTTGGATAATGATTTTCATAATAGCCTTTCTAGTAAGAGCTAGGCCAATTAGCCGTTTGTCCGTTTGACAGAATAGACTTCTGGCACACTCTTAATCTTGTCCACAACCGTAGTCAGCGTCGAGAGGTTAGCAATGCCAAAGGATACATGGATATTAGCAAATTTCATATCCTTGGTTGGTTGGGCGTTGACTGTTGAGATATTCTTGGTTGTGTTTGAAAGAACTTGCAGTACATCGTTCAACAGTCCTGTACGGTTGAGGCCGTAAATATCGATATGGGCCATATACTCCTTATTTGAGTTTGAGTACTGGTCTTCCCACTCCACATCAAGGAGACGTTGCTCGTAGTTTTCTTGGGCGCGCAGGTTCATACAGTCCACACGGTGAATAGCCACACCACGACCCTTGGTAATGTAGCCAACAATATCATCACCAGGCACTGGATTACAACACTTGGCAATCCGCACTAGGAGACCTGAGGCACCTTCAATGACCACACCACCCTCATGCTTGACCTTGAGGGTTTCTTTATTTTCAACCTTGACCTCTCCACCCTTGACAAGTTCTTCTGCTTCCGCCTTGGCCTTGGCACGTTCTTCCTCACGGCGTTCCTTTTCAGTCAGACGGTTAAAGACGGTAATAGCACCGATTTCTCCAAAACCAATGGCCGCAAAGAGGGATTCTTCTGTCTTGTAGCTGGTCTTTTGCAGAACTTGGTCCATATGACGCTTGTCCATAAATTTATTGGCCACATAGCCATTTTCTTGGAACTGGGCCATCAGCATTTCACGACCCTTGTTGACTGACAATTCCTTATCTTGATTTTTAAAGAACTGACGAATCTTGTTGCGCGCCTTGCTGGTCTTGACCATGTTGAGCCAATCACGGCTCGGTCCAAAGGAGTTGGGGTTGGTGACAATTTCAACCTGATCCCCTGTCTTGAGCTTGGTTGTCAGAGGAACCATGCGACCATTGACCTTGGCACCAGTTGCTTTTTCCCCTACTTTTGTATGAATTTCGTAAGCAAAGTCAATCGGTCCTGAATCTTTGGGAAGGGAACGGACAGCTCCATCTGGGGTAAAGACATAAATCTCCTCAGCCAGATAGTTTTCCTTAACTGAATCGACAAATTCCTTGGCATCATCAGCCTGGTCTTGAAGCTCCATCATCTCCTTGATCCAGTTCATCCCAATAGCTGATTCCTTGCTGTTAACCTGCCCCTTAACGCCTTTCTTATAAGCCCAGTGAGCCGCAACCCCGTACTCAGCCACCTCGTGCATGGCCTTGGTCCGAATCTGGAATTCAATCGGCCCTTTTGGCCCATAAACTGTCGTATGGATAGACTGGTAACCATTGGCCTTGCGGTTGGCGATATAGTCTTTGAAACGACCAGGCATCGGTTTCCAAAGTTCATGCACGTAACCAAGCATGGCATAAACATCACTTTGGGTATCTAAAATACAACGAATGGCAATCAGGTCATAGATTTCCTCAAACCGTTTTCTCTTATCCTGCATTTTGCGGAAAATCGAGTAAATATGCTTGGGACGACCGTAAATCTTCCCTTTCAAGTGACGATCTGTCGTATATTCCTCTAATTTTGTGACCACCTCATCCACCAAGGCCTCACGCTCTCTGCGTTTTTCCTTCATCATATGGGTAATCTTGTAAAACTCCGTTGGGTTGAGATAACGGAAAGATAAGTCTTCCAATTCCCATTTGACACTGGAAATCCCCAAACGATGGGCAAGTGGGGCATAGATTTCCATGGTTTCTTTGGAAATACGCTCCTGCTTGTCTTTTCGAAGGTGTTTCAGGGTCCGCATATTGTGCAAGCGGTCAGACAGTTTGACCAAAATAACACGGATGTCCTCAGACATGGCCATAAGCATCTTGCGGTGGTTTTCAGCCAACTGCTCTTCGTGAGACTTGTACTTGACCTTACCGAGCTTGGTAACTCCATCGACAATCACGCGCACATCGGGACCAAACTCTCTTTCCAAATCGTCCAAGGTCGCGTCTGTATCTTCCACCACATCATGCAAGAAACCACAAGCTACTGTTACAGCATCCAGCTTGAGTTTGGCTAAAATACCTGCCACTTGGATAGGATGAATGATATAAGGCTCGCCTGATTTCCGATACTGACCACTATGGCATTCAACAGCATAGACTAAGGCCTTATGGACAAAAGCCACATCTTCTTTTGATAAATATTTTTGCGTTAAAGCGACAACCTCATCGCCCGTTAAATTCACTTCTTTTGGCATCTCTACTCTCCAATTCTTCCTACCATTTTATCACTTTTTTAAGAATATGAAAACTAGATTGGAACAGAATAAGAAAAAAATAATTCAGAATTGCTTGACAATTCTGAATTATTAGTCTATAATATATTACGAAGTTAGATTTTAAACTTAGGTGATAGAAGGAGAGATAGAAGAACGGAAACCATATTGTAACCGAAAGACTTTCTGACTTCCCCAATTCCATTGAAGATACGAAAGATAAACGGTGGAACTCGTGTCACATACACTGGTACCTTGACTGGATTTTGGAATTAAAATCCTCAAGATACTTTCTTTTATCCTTTAGTTTATAAGGAGAACACCTATGAAAAAAACTTCTATTTCTATCTTTGCTCTCCTAGTGTTAGGAGTTAGCTGCCTGTTCCTATTCAGCCAGCAAGGCTATAAAAAAACAGTCGTTCAATACTATGCTAACGACCAGAACCTGCCCAATAGGATAAGTTATAGTGAATATAGCGATAAACGAGAAGCCAACTACGGTGGCACTCTAAACATCACGTCTATCAAACAAGCTAATGACGGAGTTTATGCAACCTATGAAGGGCAATTGACACCTCTCCAATATTGATAAATTGATAACCAGCCTGTCTTCATCCAGTCATGCTGGTTTTTAAGTTCATTCTAAATCCTTACCTATTCTCCCCAACTGTGCTATACTTAATTTATACTCAATGAAAATCAAAGAGCAAACTAGGAAACTAGCCGCAGGTTGCTCAAAGCACTGCTTTGAGGTTGTAGATAGAACTGACGCAGTCAGTAACCATAGCTACGGCAAGGCGACGTTGACGCGGTTTGGATTTGATTTTCGAAGAGTATTAGTACATTCTTTGAGATTGGAGCCAATATGAAAATCCATAAAACCGTAAATCCTGTTGCCTATGAAAATACCTATTACCTAGAAGGAGAAAAGCACCTCATCGTTGTCGATCCTGGTAGTCATTGGGAAGACATTCGTCAGACCATCGAGAAGATCAACAAACCGATCTGCTCCATTCTATTGACCCACGCCCATTATGACCATATCATGAGTCTGGACCTAGTTCGCGAAACTTTTGGCAATCCTCCTGTCTATATCGCAGAGAGTGAAGCTAGCTGGCTCTATACTCCTGTCGACAATCTCTCTGGGCTTCCTCGTCACGATGATATGGCAGATGTGGTTGCAAAACCTGCAGAGCACACCTTTGTCTTTCATGAGGAATATCAGATTGAAGGGTTCCGTTTCACTGTCTTGCCAACACCAGGTCACTCTATTGGCGGTGTTTCTATCGTCTTTCCTGATGCTCACCTAGTCCTGACAGGAGATGCTTTGTTTCGTGAAACTATCGGGCGGACCGACCTTCCAACTGGTAGTACGGAACAACTTCTCCATAGTATCAAAACCCAACTTTTCACCCTACCAAACTACGATGTCTATCCAGGACATGGTCCAACTACAACCATCGCCCATGAAAAGACCTTCAATCCTTTTTTCTAGAAAGATGATGACAATAGATATCGTAATTGATAATAGATTAAAGCTAGAATAGTACGCTCTGGCTTCTAAATCATTATTAGAAATCAATTTGTTCAGATTTTATTTCATCTCACTATATTTATACTATTGTAGAATTATAAAAACGCATAATATCAAGTGTAGAAAAGTTTGATATTATGCGTTTTATCATGAAAAGATTTTCTAAATTATCTCCTCAAATTGATTTTTTCACAGTCTAAAATAATTGATAGATAAACTATGAATTGGGGTTATTCTGACTCCTTACGAAAGCTAAATAATCCAGCAGTTAGAGTTAACATTCCAAATAGGGTAGCGAGAATTGAGTGATTTTCTCCAGTATTTGGCAAAGTCTTAGCTACTTGTTTCGAAATAGTTTCAGTCTTAGTTGCTAACGACTCAGCTTGAGTTTTTGTACTACTTGCGTCATTTCCTTTTTGTTCTGTAGTTGTTGGAGTATTACTACTATTTACAACTGGAACAGAAGTTGTACTACCTCCGTTATCGCGGCTTGCGGCAACTTTAAAAGTCATAGCATAGATACTAAAGTGGTTAGTTTCAAAAGTAACCTTATCTGTATCTTGTTTGAACTTCAATGCCTGTAAAGTACCATCTGGAGCAACATAGTAAACATTTTCAACGGGCTTATCAGCAGAAAGACTTACTAGAACCATGCCGTTTGGCTGGATAGCTTTACCATTCGCGTCATATAAATGAATGTCGAAGGCCTTGTAGTCTTTTGATTCAAGTGAAGTCGACTTGGTTTCTTCTACCTTGATATAGCTGACATTTTTGAGTGTTGCTTCTGAACCATGCACTCGAACGCTTCCAGCTTTGTTCGAAAGAACACGAGTATTGTTTGGGATGGCTGGATTAAGCGTAGGAGTTACGGGAGTTGTCGGTGTTATTGGAGCAACTGGTGTAACTGGATTTACAGGATTTTCACTTGGCTTGACTTCTGGTTTTGCTTGGTCGGCTGGTTTTTCGGTGTGGTTCTTAAATAAGAAAACGTAAGTTTGATAAACTTCTGCGTATAGACCAAACTCTCCCACGCTTCTTCCTCTCTCATTTAGCTGATAACGGTGATAAAGTGGTGTTAACTGCCTATTTTTCGAAAATTGATAGACTTCCACGTCATTGTCTTCTTTTTTAGTGCGGAAAACCATGTAACCTTGACCTGTGATATTAGTGTTTTTGTTTAGTTCAACATGTCCTGTTTTTCCATCAAAAATACCTGTATAAATTGTATACGCTTCATAGTTTCTACCTTCCAATTCTGGAATTTTCACTCGAATCGGATACATATACATATGGCTTTTCCTCATTTCTTCAAGAGAAAATTCCTTCCCATTTTCTTCGATCCACCTATTCCCGCTGCCCCAAAACATAGTTAATCTTGGTTTGTTATTGACAAAATCTTTTTCAGCAGTCCATATTCCATTGATAGGAGTTTCCTTCATATCACTGATAGGGAGTGGTGCTACAATGTCTGCGTAGGTAACAACAGGGTGTTCATGAACGCTTCCGTCACGTAGAGGCCATCTTCTCACTGGTTTTATGTTATTTTCCTGTGGTTGTTCTGCAGGTTTCACTTCTGGTTTTGCTGGATTAGCTGGTTTTTCAGAAGCACTTGGATTCTCGCTTGGCTTCTCTGCTGGTTTCTCTGGCTTAGCAGGTTGTGGTTGATCAGCTGGAACAGTAGGAACACTTGGTTGCTTGTCTGGCTTAGGTTGCTCGCTTGGCTTAACTTCAGGTTTTACTTGCTCGGCTGGTTTTTCAGCAGGGTTCTTAAACAAGAAAACGTAAGTATCGTAGGTTTCACCATATAGATTGTATGAATGAGTTTTAGTCTTCTCATCATAGCGATTTGTTTCTTCACCTGGGTATCCTAGATAATAGAGTTCTTCCAGTTTTCTATCCTTAGTTAATGTATAAACCTGAATATCTTCTTTCTTCTCTTTTGATTTAAAAGTTAAAGCGACATTACCACCTTGGAGAGTTCGATTTGTTCCGTAAGTTGGATTTCCATTTTTATTAGGAACTTCATAGAAGATTGTATAAGCTTCGTAGTTCATTCCTTCCAATTCTGGAACTTTTACTCGAACAAGAGCAGGTTTAAACCTACTGTCCATATCTCCAAATCCGCTACCTTTAAATTTTATCTCTTTACCATTTTCGAACATCGGATTATTGAAATTCGAATTAAAAGTATTTACTTTTATATGAGAGCCTGCATGAAGCAAGTCTGATTCAGCTGTCCACCAACCGTAAGATGTTTTTTCTACATTTTCAGCAGGAAGGGGAACAGCAAGGTCGTTTGTTGTTAGAGTAGGACGACCTGTTCCGTTATTAAACCAACGTTTTGGCTGGTCGTTTCGATAAGGAACCTTTGGCAATCCAGCATTTTCAGCTGGTTTCACTGGTTTAGTAGGTTGTGGTTGCTCTACTGGTTTAACTTCAGGTTTTACTTGCTCAGCTGGTTTTTCAGGAATACTTGGCTTCTCAGCTGGTTCTACTGGCTTAGCAGGTTGTGGTTGCTCTACTGGTTTAACCTCTGGTTGAGGGTTTTCTGTTGGTTTTGGAGTTGGTGTCGGGTTGGCTGTCGGTTGCGTGTTTGCCACAGGATTGCTAGCAGGTTGTTCAGAAGGTTTTAAAGTTGTATCTTCAGCGGGCTTGGTATTGTTTATCTCAGGGTTTGGAATTTCCTTAGCTATTTCATCTTTGTTGTAGATGAAATAGTAATGCAGGATATCTAGATAAAATGAACTATCAAGAACTGATTTTCCTCCATGCATATGATAGATTGATTCATAATCAACTTTAACAACACGCGGATCCGTTGATAAATCAGGGAGGTCTCGTGCTTTTTCAACATGGCTAAAAGTGTATCCCTTAATTTCAGGAGCAACAAGTTCTTTGATATGAGCATTTGAATTTCTTTGAATCTCATTATAGTCCCATTTTGTTCCAACAAGTTTAATATTACTACCTTCCTGAACGGAATTAATATGATGATTATAGCTGTCCACCAATGTATAACCACCTTCAAACTTTTCGCCATTTGGATAGGATAATTCACTTGGTGTAATATCAGAAACATGTGCTTTTTCAGTATAACCAAATTTTTTAAGCTTAGCAGCATCCATATATATAGCTTTAATGATATATTTTGGTTCTGGATATGTAGCTACTGCCGCAACAGCTTCATAAGGATCATTAGGGTTTGATTTTGTGAACGGCGGTTTTGTAATATCAACACCTGTAGATAGAAAAACTTTTCTAGTTTCTTCAAATACTATCGCATCATGTTCTATTATACTCGAAGCTACACCTGCCGCAGCTAACGTTTCGGTTCTTTTCTTATCTTCTTCAGTGTTGAGACCTTTTACAATTTCAGCAGCAGACATTGTTAGAGTTGTGTCTATCTCTTTATTGCTAGGATCGACATCATACTTTGTCTTAAGTTCAGCTAATCGAGTTTTTTCATCAACCGATTTAAGTTCTTCCTTTGGTTTTGAAGCACTCTTACCGGTAGTTTCATCCGTAGGTGTTTCATTTTTATTCGAATCAGCAGGTTTCGAAACTTCTTTTCCTGGCTTTGGTTTTGGTTTAGCAATTGGGTTGAGCATACTGAAATCAACCCAGCTACCATTGGGTTTTGGCGCAGGTATTGGTTGAGCAGTATTAGGTTTAACAGCAGCATTTGGCTGCGGCGCAACATTTTCCTCGGCATGCACCAAAGTTGGCACTGCAGCACTAAGAGTTACAGCAGAGAAAGTGACAATACCTAGTTTAGTGAGTTTATTCATAATTTTTCCTCCTCAGGAATATATAATTGCCTTTTTAGGCTTATAAAATGACAAAATCAACTTCCTTTCAAGAGCACAAAAGCAAAATTTTGAGCCAACTCATTATCTAAACATTTAATGTTCTTGATAGAAGCCTTAAATGAACCTTCATCCATTAACGGAACAATACAGCTATCATACTATTACATATCTTAATGATTTTTAAGTTTTTTGTTACCATAAGCTCGCTATCTCCTTTAGAGATAGGGAACTAAGTGTATCGCGTAACGACCGTTAAACGATACACAAAAAAATACCAGTCTAATACAGGTTAAAAACACTGTTAAACTCGCATTTTTTAAAATATTCATATTGTTGTTTTGACTGTTTTATCAAACGGTCGTTAATCGAAACAAATTTACGACTTCATTCTACCATTTTTCCCTGTTTTTAGCAATGATTTTCCGTTTTTTTTGACGATTGTTCGCCACTTTATTACGTTCTAACACTTTATATAGGGTTGATGTAGAAATTTGTTCAGTTTTTGCAATATTACGTATGCTTATATTTGAATGTAGATATTTGTTAAGTATCCGCTCCTCCTTTTCTTTTGAAATCCGTTTTGCTCCTAATCTAACACCATTTTCCTTAGCTTTTCGAAGTCCTTCTTTTGTGCGAAATCTCAGATTTTCCAGCTCATTTTCTGCCACAAAGCCTAAAATGATGCAAAGTAACCTGCCAATAAGAGAACCTGTTTCTAGTTTTTCATGCAAACTGACTAGGTGAATATTAGATTCATTAAATAGTTCAATAAGTTCTAGTAGCTTAAACATAGATCGAGTCAGTCTATCTAACTTATAGATAGTGAAAGTAACCTGCTTGCCATCTTTCGAAAAGTCAGAGGCCAGTTTTAAGGCTTTTGTGAGTTCAGGACGAGTGTTATTTGCACCAGATTCCTTTTCTATAAAAAGTTTATCGCAATGTTTGAGAGCTTCGATTTGCACTTTCAATCCTAGGTCTTGCTTATGAGTAGATACACGGGCGTAACCTATGTTGATAGTCTTTTGAGACATAAAAATCCTCCTGTTATCTTGATACAGAGGGATATTTTACTATGAATTTTAAAATAAGAAAAGACTTCAATTTCATAATCCCTATGAACTACACCCCAAAAGCTAGATTATTCTATCTAACTTTTTAGGGTGTACATAGATAGGGAAGGTGTAATTATAGGAGTTTTACTTGCTTCTTTTCATTACCAAATAATCACGCGCTCTTCTGGTGAACGCCACATACCGTCGCCTTCTTTGACATCATAGGTTGTAAAGAAATCATCGAAGTTTGGTACTTGCACAT
>CAUTTK010000055.1:0-9982 GCA_963541475.1 uncultured Streptococcus sp.
AAGGAGACCGTATCACTTTAGTGGTAACTGGAACAACTGGTACATGGACACAGGTAGAAACTGACGGAGATCAAGAAATCAAGCAGGTTAGCTTCGATGCCGCTAATCAACGCATGATTATTGGGGATGATGCTAAGATTTATACAATTAATGGCAATCAGATGATTATCGACGATATGGATAGAGACGCTTCAGATCGTATCGTTTTATCAAAATAGACTAGAAGGAGACTGGATTTTTCGGTCTCTTTTATGATTACTCAGAAAAATGACCATAAATACTTGCCTTCTACCGAATACCTGCGTTATACTAGTATCATACTCAATGAAAATCAAAGAGCAAACTAGGAAGCTAGCCGCAGGCTGTACTTAAGTACGGCAAGGTGAAGCTGACGTGGTTTGAAGAGATTTTCGAAGAGTATCAATTACCTGTTTTTAGCATTCAAACTATCAAGGAGGGGATATGAAATATAGGAAATTTCAATTATTGATGTCCAAGTATGGCTTTAGTCTTTCGATTATGCTACTTGAACTTTCTCTTGTTTTTGGTCTCTTTCTTTATTTAGGTCGCATGGCTCCTATTCTTTGGGTGATTCTCTTAATCTTTATGAGTATGGCGACCATTGTTGCTATTGTCAATCGCTCCATGGCGCCTGAAAGCAAAGTAATGTGGTTAGTGGTGACTTTTGTTCCTGTTATTGGTCCTTTGCTCTATCTAATGTTTGGTGAAAGGCGATTGTCCAAAAAAGAAATCAAGCAGTTGAACAGACTTGGTTCCATGCATTTTCGGGAGGATAATAGTAAAGCGCTTCGGCAGAAATTGAAGGAAGAGGATAAGGCGGCTTATGGAGTTATCAAATCTTTGTTGAGTATGGATAGTAATGCCGACGTCTATAATCGAACAGACTCACAATTCTTTTCTTCGGGTGAAAGCATGTGGCAACATATGTTGGAAGACCTCAAGAAAGCTGAAAAGTTTATCTTTCTAGAGTACTATATTGTCGAAGAAGGTCTGATGTGGAATAGCATACTAGACATACTAGAGCAAAAGGCAGCTCAGGGTGTAGAGGTCAAGATGCTCTATGATGATATCGGCTGTATGGCGACTTTGCCTGGAGACTACACTATTCAGCTTCGTAGTCGAGGAATTGAAGCCCATAAATTTAATAAGGTAATTCCTCGTCTGACGGTGGCTTACAACAATCGGGACCATCGTAAAATTCTGGTCATAGATGGTCAGGTAGCTTATACAGGAGGCATTAACTTAGCCGATGAGTACATCAATCATGTAGAACGCTTTGGCTATTGGAAGGACAGTGGGATTCGCTTAGATGGCCTTGGTGTCAAGGCTCTCACCCGTCTCTTTTTGATGACCTGGTACATCAATCGTGGGGAAATCAGCGATTTTGACCAGTATCACTTGGAAAATCAGCCTTGTTCTGGCCAAGGGCTCTGCATTCCTTACGGTAGTGGACCCAAGCCCATCTTCCGTACCCAGGTAGGGAAAAAAGTCTATCAAAGTTTGATTAATCAGGCCACTGATTCAGTCTATATCACAACACCCTATTTGATTATTGACTATGATTTAACTGAGAGTATTAAAAATGCAGCTATGAGGGGTGTTGATGTCCGCATCGTGACTCCTTTCATTCCGGATAAAAAATTAATCCAACTCATAACAAGAGGGGCTTATCCGGATCTTTTGTCAGCAGGAGTCAGGATTTTTGAGTATAGTCCAGGCTTTATCCACAGTAAACAAATCTTAGTGGATAAGGACTTTGCTGCAGTTGGAACCATTAACTTAGATTACAGAAGTTTGCTTCACCACTATGAAAATGCAGTTTTGCTATATAAAACGGCATCAATCACAGAGATTCAAAAAGATTTTGAGGCGATTTTTTCAGTATCTCAAGAAATTTTCCCTCATACGATAAAAAATAGCTGGTATCAAAAATTGATTAAGGAAATTGCCCAGTTATTTGCCCCTATCTTATAAGAAATCTAGGACTTAGGATATGACTGAGTCCTCTTTTTCTTGCTTTTTACGAATAGAAAGATATAGGGGAGAAACGATGCTGACTCAGAAAGAATTGAACTATATCACGACATTTAAACAGACGCATTTACATCGATTTCGGGAAATTGAAACCTTTGTGAAACTATGCAAAAAATCGCTCAAACAGCCATCGCAAGCTGACAATTCTAGGTCTTTTTGATATACTAAGACAGATAAATTGAATAGGAGAAACGATATGGCTGTATATGGCAGAATCGAAGAAGTATCCGAAACGATACAGAGTAATGAAATAGAAAATAGATTAGATAGGAACCTTGATTATCACGCGGAAAAAGAAGAGCGTGTAGCTTTCCCGTTTTTCAGACTCATCATTGGAAGTACGATTGCAACGGTTTTTTCTGTGGTGGTTCCTGTACTTTTAGATATGGTAAGTCCCTCTCAGACGCAGGATTTGTATATAGGGTGGGCTTTGCATCAGGGAGGACAGCTATACAGTAGTTATTATGCTGCTCAAGGTCTTCTTTACTATTTACTACTTTACATTACCCAAGGAGGCATCCTTTTTGCCTTAGTAGAATGGCTAGCCCTCTTAGGAGGGGGGTATTTCCTTTTTTCTGCGACTGACTATCTGACGGGACAAAGGGATCAAGCTAAGCAACTTCTAACCATATTTTATATTTTGGTATCTGGTCTTGGTTTTGGAGGAGGCTATGCTACGATTTTAGCTCTTCCATTCTTATTTGCGGGCTTTTCTTTAGTAGCAGGCTATCTGTCAAATCCTAATAATGATAAGGGATTTCTACGTCTGGGGATTTTATTGACCCTATCATTTTTCATAGAACCTCTTACAAGTCTTCTTTTTACTGCAGTAGTAACAATTGGTTTATTTGTCTTTAATGTTGGACATGGACGCTTTATACATGGAATTTATCAATTTTTTACGACAGCACTTGGTTTCTCTCTCCTATTTTATCCTTTAGGCTACTATGTCATCATTTCAGGAGGTTTTGGAGAGGCTTTAAGTAGATTTTTGTATCCATTTACTTCTATGATGGCTTTTACTAATCCCCAGTTAGCAGAAAATACTTTATTCTATGGTCTATTAACTTTTGGATTAGGAACTTTCATCCTTGTTTTTCTGGGCTTGTTCCAATCTAAAGCATCTAGATTATATGTCATCTCAGTACCAGCTAGCTTTGTTTTATTATTTATCCTAGCCTTACTGCTCTTGTCTCGAGAACCTCTCCACGGTTCACATTTAATTCTGATTCTTCCATTTTTGCTCCTTCTTTTGATGACTAGTATTCGTGGAAAACATTCAGCTAGAGGAGCTCGTTGTCGGAGAAGAGAGGAAGTTCCAACTTTATGGAAAAAATTTATGAGGGGAAATCTCTACTTACCGATTCTAGTAGTGTTTTATCTAATTGCAGTTCCTTTTGTAGCTCGTTTTGTCTTGCATCCAGCTTCATATAGTGGACAACATCAAGTAGTGGATAGAATAAAACAAGAGACGAGCGAGGGAGACCAAATCTATATCTGGGATTCCCATGTTCAGATCTATAAAGAAAGCCAGCGTTTGTCTGGATCCATGTTCCCATCCCCTCTTCTCTACACGAATACAGAAGAAAATAAAACTAGTTTGATCAATGATTTGAAAGAAAATCAACCTAAGGTGATTGTGGTGAATGATAAGGTGGCGCTCTTGTCTGAAGTAGAAACACTTTTAAAAGAAAATTACCAACAAGTAAAGACCGATTACTCAGAGTTTAAAGTTTATAAAATTAAACAATAAAATCAATATCTTGTGTATTTTTAAAAATTTTAGGATTTTTAACACAAGATATTGATTTTTCTTTTTAGAGTGGTATAATACTTTTTAGAAAGAACATTTTAGAAAAGAGCATGCATATGATTGCACTAGAAGAAAAAATTACAATTTTGCCAACTCTCTTCGTCGAGAAACGAGATGGAAGACGTGTTGTATTTGATGTGGACAAGATTGATAAAGCTCTCCACAAGGCGGCAGACAAGGTTATGGACGTGACACCCTTAGTCGAAAAACGCCTCAATGCTCTGACTGAGCGAATTGTCACAGAAATTCATAGTCGCTTTCCACAAGGGGTTAAGATTTATGAAATCCAAAATATTGTAGAACATGAACTCCTTGAAGCCAAAGAATATGCTCTGGCTGAGGAGTATATCACTTATCGGACACAAAGGGATTTTGAACGCTCAAAAGCGACAGATATTAACTTTAGTATCCATAAGCTTCTCAATAAAGATCAGGCGGTTGTTAACGAAAATGCCAATAAAGACAGCGATGTCTTTAACACCCAACGTGATTTAACAGCAGGAATTGTTGGGAAGTCAATCGGGTTGCAAATGCTTCCTAAGCATGTAGCCAATGCCCACCAAAAAGGGGATATCCACTATCATGACTTGGACTACAGTCCCTATACCCCTATGACCAACTGCTGTTTGATTGATTTTAAAGGGATGTTGGAAAATGGTTTTAAGATTGGAAATGCAGAGGTAGAAAGTCCTAAATCTATCCAGACTGCAACAGCTCAGATTTCCCAAATCATCGCAAACGTTGCTTCTAGCCAGTACGGAGGCTGTTCAGCTGATCGTATCGATGAAGTTTTGGCACCTTATGCAGAGAAGAATTACCAAAAACACCTCAAAGATGCGGAAGAATGGGTTTTGTCTGACAAACGGGAAGACTATGCCTGGAAGAAAACCCAAAAAGACGTCTATGATGCCATGCAATCTCTCGAGTATGAAATCAATACTCTCTTCACTTCAAACGGACAAACACCTTTTACTTCGCTAGGTTTTGGTCTGGGAACCAATCGTTTTGAGCGTGAAATTCAAAAGGCAATTTTAAACATTCGTATCAAGGGGCTTGGTTCAGAACACCGCACAGCTATCTTCCCTAAACTTATCTTCACGCTTAAAAGAGGACTCAACTTAGAGGAAGGGACTCCCAACTACGACATCAAACAGTTGGCTCTCGAGTGTGCAACCAAGCGGATGTATCCAGATGTCTTGTCCTATGATAAGATTATCGAACTGACAGGTTCCTTCAAGGTACCTATGGGTTGCCGTTCTTTCCTCCAAGGATGGAAGGATGAAAATGGTGTAGAAGTCAATTCAGGTCGTATGAATCTGGGTGTTGTGACGGTTAACTTACCTCGTATCGCCCTTGAATCTGAAGGAGATATGAACAAGTTCTGGGAAATCTTCAACGAGCGTATGAATATCGCAGAAGATGCTCTGGTTTATCGTGTCGAACGGACCAAGGAAGCTACACCAGCCAATGCTCCTATCCTTTATCAATACGGTGCTTTTGGTCATCGTCTAGGTAAAGAAGAAAGTGTTGACAAGCTCTTTAAGAATCGTCGTGCGACAGTTTCACTAGGCTATATCGGTTTGTATGAAGTAGCGACTGTTTTCTTTGGTAACAGCTGGGAAAGTAATCCAGATGCTAAGAAATTTACGCTGGATATCATTCGTGATATGAAACGCCGTGTAGAAGAGTGGTCTGACCAATATGGCTATCATTTCTCTATCTACTCAACCCCATCTGAAAGTCTGACAGACCGTTTCTGTAGACTAGATACAGAGAAGTTCGGTTCTATTCCTGATATCACAGACAAGGAATACTACACTAACTCTTTCCACTACGATGTTCGTAAAAATCCAACACCGTTTGAAAAATTAGACTTTGAGAAAGTCTATCCAGAAGCAGGTGCGTCAGGTGGTTTCATCCATTATTGTGAGTATCCAGTCCTTCAGCAAAATCCTAAAGCCTTGGAAGCTGTCTGGGATTATGCTTATGACCGTGTGGGCTATCTTGGGACCAATACTCCAATAGACCGTTGCTACAAGTGTGACTTTGAAGGGGATTTTGAACCAACTGAGAGAGGATTTGCTTGTCCAAACTGTGGGAATAGCGATCCTAAAACAGTAGATGTGGTGAAACGAACTTGTGGCTATCTTGGTAATCCTCAAGCAAGACCTATGGTTAACGGCCGTCACAAGGAAATCGCTGCGCGTGTCAAACATATGAATGGCTCAACGATTAAAATAGCTGGCCATCAAGTAACAAATTAGAAAGAAATGAAATGGGAAAATATCAATTAGACGATAAAGGGCGCGCACAAGTGACCCGTTACCACGAGAAACACTCTAAGGGTGGAGCTGGTAAGAAAGAACGTTTGCTCAGCCTCAGAGAACAATTTTTAAACAAGAATAAGAAAAAATAAAAGTGAGAGTCAGCTCTCGCTTTTCTCATAGTGGGAGGTAAGGATGGAACTACGAAGACCAAGATTAGCAGATAAAGAAACAGTTTTAGAGATGATGGCAGAGTTTGAAAAGAGCCAATCAGCCCATGATGGAGGATTTTGGGATACAGAGAACTTTGTGTATGAAGAGTGGTTGGAAAGCAATCAGAATCAGGAAATGGGGATTAATCTGCCTGAAGGATGGGTCCCAGCAATTCAGTTAGTAGCTTTTTCCGGGAAAGGTCAAGCACTTGGATTTCTTAACCTCCGATTGCGCCTCAATAACTTCCTACTAGAAAAAGCTGGCCACATTGGTTATTCCATCCGACCATCTGAAAGAGGCAAAGGTTATGCAAAGGAAGCTCTCCGTCAGGGTTTGCAAGTTGCTAAGGAAAAGAATATCAAGAAAGCTCTTGTGACCTGTAGCGTGAATAATCCTGCTAGTAGAGCAGTCATTCTAGCAAATGGAGGAATATTTGAGGATGCTCGTAATGGAGTCGAGCGTTATTGGATAGAGGTAGCGAATGAATAATCCAAAACCACAAGAATGGAAAAGCGAGGAACTCAGTCAAGGCCGTATCATTGACTACAAGGCCTTTAACTTTGTTGATGGCGAAGGCGTGCGTAACTCTCTCTATGTATCAGGTTGCATGTTTCACTGCGAGGGATGTTATAATGTTGCGACTTGGTCTTTTAATGCTGGCATTCCCTATACCGCAGAATTAGAAGAACAGATCATGGCAGACCTTGCCCAACCCTATGTTCAAGGCTTGACTTTGCTAGGAGGAGAGCCTTTTCTCAATACGGGCATTCTCTTGCCTCTCGTTAGACGCATCCGAAAGGAATTGCCAGACAAAGATATCTGGTCCTGGACGGGCTATACTTGGGAAGAAATGATGCTGGAGACACCGGATAAATTGGAACTCTTATCACTAATTGACATTCTTGTAGACGGACGGTATGATCGAACTAAGAGAAATCTCATGCTTCAGTTTCGAGGTTCGTCCAACCAACGAATTATCGATGTGCAAAAATCACTTAAAAGTGGGCAAGTAGTCATTTGGGACAAGCTTAATGACGGAAAAGAAAGCTATGAACAGGTGAAGAGAGAATGAAGAGAAAAGACTTAATAGACCAGCTTATCTCAGAAATAGAAACGGGAAAAGTCAGGACACTAGGGATATACGGTCATGGGGCTTCGGGTAAATCAACCTTTGCCCAGGAATTGTACCAATCTTTAGATTCTACTACAGTGAATTTGCTAGAAACAGATCCTTATATCACTTCAGAACGTCATCTGGTAGTACCAAAGCAAGCGCCAGATCAAAAGGTGACAGCTTGTCTGCCAGTGGCGCATGAATTGGCAAGTTTGCGGAGAGATATCTTAGCCTTGAAGGCGGGTATGGATGTCTTGACAATTGAAGAGCCTTGGAAGGCTAGTGAGGTCTTGTCAGGAGCCAAACCAGTTCTGATTGTCGAAGGGATGTCTGTTGGCTTTTTACCCAAAGAACTCTTTGACAAAACCATCTGCTTTTACACGGATGAGGAGACTGAATTAAAGCGGCGCTAGCTCGAGATACGACTGTGAGAAATCGCGATGAATCCTTTATATTGGCTAGCCATCAGATGAGACGGGAGCAATATCTACACTACTATAAAGAAACCGAGTCAAGGGCGGACATTCTCGTGAAACAATCAGAAGATAAATTTGAGGTCAAGAGGACTCAAATAATTATATAGAAGAAAATCCCTAATTTTAGAAAGAAAAAATAGGAAAACAGTTTCATTGTAAAAAAACGAAAAAACAGCAACAAATCCCTTGCAATCGCAGGGGCTTTGTGTTATTCTATTATGGTGCTGTAAATTACAGCTTTAGCTTTGATGCAAGAGGTTGCGACACGCTCGGTTGCATTGCCACGCAACACCGCGTCGGTTTTCTTGTGGAGCTAGCCTATTATCTTAAATAGACGAAAAGGAGAAAAAGATGGCAAACAAAAAAATCCGTATCCGTTTGAAAGCTTACGAACACCGTACGCTTGACACAGCGGCTGCAAAAATCGTAGAATCAGCTACTCGTACAGGTGCACAAGTTGCGGGTCCAATCCCACTTCCAACTGAACGTAGCCTCTACACAATCATTCGTGCGACTCACAAATACAAAGACTCTCGCGAACAATTTGAAATGCGTACACACAAACGTTTGATCGATATCGTTAACCCAACTCAAAAAACAGTTGATGCTTTGATGAAATTGGATCTTCCAAGTGGTGTAAACGTAGAAATCAAACTTTAATCTAAAATATAAAAGAGCAGAGGCTAGTGTTTCAATCTAATTGAACACGGGCTAAACTCGGTGTGAAAAAGATAAACTTCCTAGTGTCTGCTAGACACTGCGTCAGTTTCCTATTTTCACTTTGAGTTTGACGCCCTTTGTATCTTAGACTTGAGCATAAAAAACGCTCGTTAAAAACTTTTTGAATAAAAAATATAGAAAAGGAACTATTTTCTCATGACAAAAGGAATCTTAGGGAAAAAAGTGGGAATGACTCAAATCTTCACTGAAGCTGGCGAATTGATCCCTGTAACAGTTATTGAAGCAACTCCAAACGTTGTTCTTCAAGTTAAAACTGTTGAAACAGACGGATACAACGCTATCCAAGTTGGTTTCGATGACAAACGCGAAGTATTGAGCAACAAACCTGCTAAAGGACATGTAGCGAAAGCTAACACGGCTCCTAAGCGCTTCATTCGTGAATTCAAAAACGTTGAAGGCTTGGAAGTTGGTGCTGAAATCACAGTTGAAACATTCGCAGCTGGAGACGTTGTTGACGTAACTGGTACTTCTAAAGGTAAAGGTTTCCAAGGTGTTATCAAACGCCACGGACAATCACGTGGACCAATGGCTCACGGTTCTCGTTACCACCGTCGTCCAGGTTCTATGGGACCTGTTGCACCTAACCGCGTATTCAAAGGTAAAAACCTTGCAGGACGTATGGGTGGCGACCGCGTAACAATTCAAAACCTTGAAGTTGTACAAGTTGTTCCAGAAAAGAACGTTATCCTTATCAAAGGTAACGTACCAGGTGCTAAGAAATCTCTTATCACTATCAAATCAGCAGTTAAAGCTGGTAAATAATAAAGAAAGGGGAAATCAGTCACAATGGCAAACGTAACATTATTTGACCAAACTGGTAAAGAAGCTGGCCAAGTTGTTCTTAACGATGCAGTATTTGGTATCGAACCAAATGAATCAGTTGTGTTTGATGTGATCATCAGCCAACGCGCAAGCCTTCGTCAAGGAACACACGCTGTTAAAAACCGCTCTGCAGTATCAGGTGGTGGACGCAAACCATGGCGTCAAAAAGGAACTGGACGTGCTCGTCAAGGTTCTATCCGCTCACCACAATGGCGTGGTGGTGGTGTTGTCTTCGGACCAACTCCACGCTCATATGGCTACAAACTTCCACAAAAAGTTCGTCGCCTAGCTCTTAAATCAGTTTACTCTGAAAAAGTTGCTGAAAACAAATTCGTAGCTGTAGACGCTCTTTCATTTACAGCTCCAAAAACTGCTGAATTTGCAAAAGTTCTTGCAGCATTGAGCATCGATTCTAAAGTTCTTGTTATCCTTGAAGAAGGAAATGAATTCGCAGCTCTTTCAGCTCGTAACCTTCCAAACGTGA
>CAUTTK010000056.1:0-9806 GCA_963541475.1 uncultured Streptococcus sp.
AAATAAAAAAGTAGAATCTGGAATGACATTTCCAGATTTTTTTGATAGAATGAAGGTAAAGAAAGCGCTGACAAAGAGAGGTGTCGATAATGAAACTGTCGTTTAATCAATTGATACTCTTATTTCCTTGTTTTTATTTTTTCTATTGGATAGACAATGCTGATAGAAACAGTAAGTTTTTCCCCATCATCTACTATTTCTACTGGATTTATTTTTCCCTTTTAGCTCTGTTTAGTCTGGATCTGACAATTTTTTCATTCTTATTTTTCCCTCTTGTTCTCAAACATGTATCAGATATGAGTGCTTGGGGTGTTTGGTTGCTGTTGATAGTCCTATCTCTAGGCAGTGACTGGCTAGACTACATCTTCTTCAAAAAAATGTTTCGTTTGAGACGGGAGTTAGGGAAGTCTAAAGGTGTGAATAAAGAAAGGGGTAGGAACTAAAAAATGACTGTATCTATGATTTGTTTATGGAGCTATAGATACAGTCGTTTTTATTTTAATCGTGAAACCTGAGAGAAGTGTTCGTCTTGTATAGTAGATTGAATCTGGAATAATACAATACAAGTGCTAAATCACTGGTATAAATTGCTTTAAATTCCCTAATCAATTTGTTTGCATTCTATTCCAATATACTATAATAAAATGATGAGAGTTATTACAAATTATAGGTTTGAAAAATCATTTATTTCTTTTTCGAGTAATTTAACTAATGCCTCTTCTTTAGTTAATTGTAATAAAGTTATTCCTTTATGAATCAAATCGGAGTTATGTTGTAGTATTCCCAAGCGTACTTGAGAAAATCCAAGAATATCGTATATTTTTAATTCTTCTGCTAATACCAAAAGTTGTAGGGTGATTGTTTCACATTCTTTGAATAAATGATGTTGAAAATATACAGTGGAGAGATTAGCTAAAAAAGATGATAAAAATACTTTTGTTTCTCGGAAGTATTTATATTTCTCGATGGTTTTCATAATTCTATCAATAAGACGGGGAAGATTTTCTGAAGGAAAGAAAAAGAGAATGGTTCCTAGCAATTTCAAATCACTAATGTACCATGTATCCATAGGTTCAAGATAGTCCCAAACTTCTTCAGACAAATCTTTCAAGACGTGGTTGTTTTTGAATCCTTTGGTTTGTAACTCTGTGACAATTTTTGTATGACGATAGATGTTTTGAATAGGAACATCGTGATGTGTCTTAAGATATTTTTGACATTTCTCAGTAAGTTTAACCATTTTTCTAGTATCCTGAAGAATAGATGGATTTTGGCTCTCTATAATAATATCTCGTCTTTCACTAGGGTGGTATTCGTTGCATATATACTTGAATTCTGCTAAGCTCATATCAATTTGTTCAAGAAGAAATACCATGTTTTCAAAACTGGGAATAACTTTACCGTGTTCAATATTTGTTAGAGTTGTCCTATGTATGACTTGTCCACATACATCTTGTTGGGTCAATCCTTTTGACTTTCGAATTTCTTTAAAAATTTGTCCATAATCCCATCTCATATTGTTCCTCCTAGAAAAATGTGAATATTTTCTACATTTATAAAAAACGTAGAAAAATGTGGTATTATTATATCAAAAAGGAGGGAAAAAGTCATGGAAATAGAAGATTCACTTAATTTTGTTATATATTGTAATGACTGGGAACCTCTAATCCCATGGTTTGATATATGGTTTTGGGAGTGAGTGACTGATTGATATGTTATTTGTATTATTTAGTTGAGTTTTGACATACTTGTTTTTTGTATTTTTATTATAGCGAAACTAAAATATTTTATAGCTTATAGATAAGGAGGAGAATATATGAAATATCATCTGTTAGAATAATATAAAACATGTATTTCTTAAACTGATTTGACAAGCTTTAAGTTTATGTGTATTTAGTATATTTACCAAAAATCAACTTTCTTTTGGTAAAAATATTGTTTGTGTATTTGGCTTATAACTTATGTTTATTAGGAGGAGTAGTCATGAAAACTATCGTTAAAATTTGTTTAGCTTCTTTATCCGCCTTTTTACTTCTATTTGCTGGAAAAAATGTTTTTGCAGACTCTAATTCACATGGTAACTTAAACTCTTTGGAAGTTAGCGATAGAAGTTTTCGTAACGGAGAATTGTTGAAGAGTTATCTTGTAAAAGATAAAGATAGGATTTATTTTGATTATGATAAAGCGGTTCAAGATAAACAAGCGAAAGATGTAATTGACATGGGTTTATTGGTAGAGACAATAAGCGAAGACTATAGTTCAAATACGTTTACACCTGCTAAATATTTTAAGGCAGGATTGCCTGTTCACGGGAATTACTGTGGTCCTGGTTACGACGGGGAAGGATTTACTTTACCTGTGGTAGACGTTTTGGATCAAGGTTGCCAAAATCATGATAGATGTTACAAGTGGGGAGCTGGTATTGGAGCTAATTGTGAGTGTAATCGTCAGTTAGTCGATTTTATAAAAGTTAACAGACGTTGGATACCAGAAAGTACCTTATGGGTTGCGGATGCTATCAGAGTTTATTTTGAAACGATTGGAGCTATAGGATGTTGAATCTAAAATCATTTATTACACGCTATTCCAAGGTCTATATTGGTTTAGTTCTGTTGATCTGGATTGCTTTCTTCTTTCTTCCTTGGGGCAGTCCGATTCTGGGGGGAAAGATTGACCTCTTCAGCATACAGAAAGTCTTGCTAGTTTTTGGAATTCTGTCGATTTTGATGGCCTTGCTGTCCAAGAAAGTCAGTCTCTTTGTTTTTGGATTGATCTGCTGTTTTTCTCTTTGGATTAATCTATTTATCCTATTTGCGATTTTGCCGATTTTTGGCAATTAAAGTATCATAAAAGTCAGAGAGGTTAGCTTGGAAACTAGCCTCTTTTTCCTTTTCAAAATGGGGATTCTTCCTTGAAAATAATCAGTAATTGTGCTAAAATTAAAAGAACATTCTAAAATATTCGGAATTTAAAGTAAGGAAAAACATGGCTAATATTTTAAAAACAATTATCGAAAATGATAAAGGAGAAATCCGTCGTCTGGAAAAGATGGCTGACAAGGTTTTCAAATACGAAGACCAAATGGCTGCTTTGACTGACGACCAACTAAAAGCAAAAACAGTTGAATTTAAAGAACGTTATCAAAATGGAGAATCACTGGATTCACTGCTTTATGAAGCATTTGCGGTTGTCCGTGAGGGTGCCAAACGTGTCCTAGGCCTCTTCCCATATAAGGTTCAGGTCATGGGGGGAATCGTTCTTCACCATGGTGACGTGCCAGAGATGCGTACAGGGGAAGGGAAAACCTTGACTGCGACCATGCCCGTATACCTCAACGCCCTTTCAGGTAAAGGGGTTCACGTAGTTACGGTCAATGAATACCTATCAGAACGTGACGCGACTGAGATGGGTGAATTGTACTCATGGCTTGGTTTGTCAGTAGGAATTAACTTGGCTGCCAAATCTCCAATGGAGAAAAAAGAAGCCTATGAGTGTGATATTACCTACTCAACCAACTCAGAAATCGGATTTGACTACCTTCGTGATAACATGGTCGTTCGTGCTGAAAACATGGTACAACGTCCGCTTAACTATGCCTTGGTCGATGAGGTTGATTCAATCTTGATTGACGAAGCCCGTACACCACTGATTGTATCAGGTGCTAATGCGGTTGAAACCAGTCAGCTCTACCACATGGCAGACCACTATGTAAAATCTTTGGACAAAGACGACTACATCATCGATGTGCAGTCTAAGACTATTGGTTTGTCTGATTCAGGGATTGACAAGGCTGAAAGCTACTTCAAACTTGAAAACCTCTATGACATCGAAAACGTGGCTTTGACTCACTTTATCGATAACGCCCTTCGTGCCAACTACATCATGCTTCTCGATATTGACTATGTTGTGAGCGAAGAGCAAGAAATCTTGATTGTCGACCAATTTACGGGTCGTACTATGGAAGGTCGTCGTTATTCTGATGGATTGCACCAAGCCATTGAAGCCAAAGAAGGTGTACCAATTCAGGATGAAACCAAGACATCTGCCTCAATCACTTACCAAAACCTTTTCCGTATGTACAAGAAATTGTCTGGTATGACGGGTACAGGTAAGACTGAGGAAGAAGAATTCCGTGAAATCTACAACATTCGTGTTATTCCAATCCCAACAAACCGTCCTGTTCAACGTATTGACCACTCAGACCTTCTTTATGCAAGTATTGAGGCTAAGTTTAAGGCGGTTGTCGAAGACGTTAAGGCTCGTTACCAAAAAGGTCAGCCTGTCTTGGTTGGTACAGTAGCGGTTGAAACCAGTGACTACATTTCTAAGAAATTGGTCGCAGCTGGCGTTCCTCACGAAGTCTTGAACGCCAAAAACCACTATAAAGAAGCCCAAATCATCATGAATGCTGGTCAACGTGGTGCTGTTACCATCGCAACCAACATGGCCGGTCGTGGTACCGACATCAAGCTTGGTGAAGGGGTTCGTGAACTTGGTGGACTTTGTGTGATTGGTACAGAGCGTCATGAAAGCCGTCGTATCGATAACCAGCTTCGTGGACGTTCAGGTCGTCAAGGAGACCCAGGTGAGTCACAATTCTACCTATCTCTTGAAGATGACTTGATGAAACGTTTTGGTTCTGAACGCTTGAAAGGAATTTTTGAACGTCTCAACATGTCTGAAGAGGCGATTGAGTCTCGTATGTTGACGCGTCAGGTTGAGGCAGCGCAAAAACGTGTTGAAGGAAATAACTACGATACTCGTAAACAAGTCCTTCAATACGATGATGTCATGCGTGAACAACGTGAGATTATCTATGCTCAACGTTATGATGTCATCACTGCAGATCGTGACTTGGCACCTGAAATTCAGGCTATGATTAAACGTACGATTGGTCGTGTCGTTGATGGTCATGCGCGTTCAAAACAGGACGAAAAATTAGAAGCTATTTTGAACTTTGCTAAGTACAACTTGCTTCCTGAAGAGTCTATTACGATGGAAGACTTGTTAGGTTTGTCTGATAAGGCTATTAAGGAAGAGCTCTTCCAACGTGCCTTGCAAGTTTACGATAGTCAGGTTTCAAAACT
Organism: uncultured Streptococcus sp.; assembly: GCA_963541475.1. Lineage (GTDB taxonomy): Bacteria > Bacillota > Bacilli > Lactobacillales > Streptococcaceae > Streptococcus. Next base: position 5,088 of record CAUTTK010000056.1, read on the forward strand.
ACGTGATGAAGAAGCAGTCAAAGAATTCCAAAAAGTTTTGATTCTACGAGTGGTAGATAACAAGTGGACAGATCATATCGATGCCCTTGATCAATTGCGTAATGCAGTTGGACTTCGTGGCTATGCTCAGAACAACCCTGTTGTTGAGTATCAGGCAGAAGGTTTCCGTATGTTTAATGATATGATTGGTTCGATTGAGTTTGATGTGACACGTTTGATGATGAAAGCACAAATTCATGAACAAGAAAGACCACAAGCAGAACACCATATCAGTACAACAGCGACTCGCAATATCGCTGCCCACCAAGCAAATATGCCTGAAGATTTGGATTTGAGCCAGATTGGACGGAATGAACTTTGCCCATGTGGTTCTGGTAAGAAGTTTAAAAACTGTCACGGTAAAAGAAAATAAAATGAGATAGTTTAGAGGCGGATACCTTGTGAAAAGTAAATTTTTACTTGGTATCCGTTTGCTTTATAAGGAGATGAGTTATGGTATTTACAGCAAAAAGTCCTAAAATTAATATTGAAGAAGTTCGTGCCTTATCAAAATTAGAAGGCCAAGCTTTGGAGAGAAAATCACAGCGCGATCAAGAGCTAGAAGCCATTATACGTGGAGAAGACCAACGAATTCTCTTGGTAATCGGGCCATGCTCATCTGACAATGAAGAAGCTGTTCTTGAGTACGCTAAACGTTTGGCAGCTTTACAAGAAGAAGTAGCAGACCGTATCTTTATGGTTATGCGTGTTTATACTGCCAAACCCCGTACCAACGGGGATGGCTATAAGGGCTTGATTCACCAGCCTAACGCGACAGAAGCACCAAGCCTCATCAACGGAATCAAAGCCGTTCGCCATCTTCACTATCGTGTCATCACGGAAACAGGTATGACAACAGCTGATGAGATGCTCTATCCTGAAAATCTCCCGCTTGTAGATGATTTGATTTCTTACATGGCGGTTGGTGCCCGTTCAGTTGAAGACCAGCAACACCGTTTTGTGGCAAGTGGGGCAGATTTCGCGACTGGCTTTAAAAATCCAACCTCAGGAAATCTCAATGTCATGTTTAATGGGATTTATGCTGCTCAAAACAAACAAAGCTTCCTTTTCCTAGGAAAAGAAGTGGAAACAACTGGGAATCCGCTTTCGCATGCCATTCTTCGTGGAGCGACCAATGAGTATGGTAAGAATATTCCCAACTACTACTATGATAATTTGATGGATACTATTGCCCAGTATGAGAAAATGGGCTTGGAACATCCCTTTATCATTGTGGACACCAATCATGACAACTCTGGCAAGAAATATATGGACCAAATTCGAATTGTCCGTCAGACCTTGATTAACCGTGATTGGAATGAAAAAATCAAGCAGTATGTTCGTGGCTTTATGATTGAGTCTTATCTAGAAGACGGCCGTCAAAACGAACCGGAAGTATTTGGCAAGTCTATCACAGACCCTTGTCTTGGCTGGGATAATACAGAAGCCCTCGTCAGAGAAATCTACCAAACGCTAGGAGAATAAGATGGCATTTATTGAAAAAGGTCAAGAAATCGATATTGAAGCAATCAAGGCAGAAACCCGATTGTCTGCGGAAGCCTTGCGACTAAAGGAGCGTCGTGACAGAGAATTGGCAGATATCATTTCAGGAGAAGATGACAGAATTCTTTTGGTGATTGGTCCTTGCTCTTCTGACAATGAAGAGGCTGTCTTGGAATATGCCCGCCGTTTATCTGCCTTGCAAAAGAAGGTGGCGGACAAGATTTTCATGGTTATGAGGGTTTATACTGCTAAACCTCGCACCAACGGAGACGGCTATAAAGGCTTGGTACACCAACCAGATACTTCTAAGGCTCCAAGTTTGATTAATGGCTTGCAGGCTGTGCGCCAGTTGCACTACCGCGTGATTACAGAGACTGGTTTGACGACAGCTGATGAGATGCTTTATCCGTCAAATCTGGTCTTGGTAGATGATTTGGTCAGCTACCATGCTGTTGGGGCTCGTTCTGTGGAAGACCAAGAGCACCGCTTTGTGGCCTCAGGGATTGATGCACCGGTAGGGATGAAAAATCCAACCTCAGGAAATCTTGGAGTAATGTTTAACGGTATCTATGCCGCTCAAAACAAACAGACCTTCCTCTTCCATGGTCAAGAAGTTGAGACTTCAGGAAATCCTTTGGCCCACGTCATCCTTCGTGGTGCAGTTAATGAATATGGGAAAAATGAGCCTAACTTTTACTATGAAACTCTCCTAAATGCCATTGAACGTTATGAAACAATGGGGCTTGAAAATCCTTTTATTCTCATTGACACCAACCATGATAACTCAGGCAAGCAATATATGGAGCAGATTCGAGTGGTTCGTAAGACCTTGCAAAATCGTGATTGGAATGAGAAAATCAAAAAGACGGTTCGAGGTTTTATGATTGAATCTTACTTGGCAGATGGTCGTCAAAATCAACCAGAGATCTTTGGTTGCTCCATTACCGACCCTTGTCTAGGTTGGGAAAATACAGAGGCTTTGGTAGAAGAGATTTATACTACCTTGACAAAATAAGTGAAAAGGATGGAGTTGGGGAATCTCAACTCCTTTTGATGAGAATGATAGTTGGACACGGAATTGATATCGAAGAATTGGCTTCGATAGAAAGCGCAGTTACACGACATGAAGGATTTGCCAAGCGCGTGCTGACCGCTAAGGAAATGGAGCGCTTCACCAGTCTCAAAGGGCGCAGGCAGATTGAATATTTAGCTGGTCGCTGGTCGGCTAAGGAGGCCTTTTCCAAGGCTCTGGGAACTGGCATTGGCAAGCTCGGTTTTCAGGATTTAGAAGTCTTGAACAATGAACGTGGGGCACCTTATTTTAGTCAGTCACCATTTTCAGGAAAGATTTGGCTGTCTATCAGCCATACAGATCAGTTTGTGACAGCCAGTGTCATTTTGGAGGAAAATCATGAAAGCTAGTCCACATAGACCAACCAAGGCTCTGATTCATCTGGGAGCTATTCGACAAAATATTCAGCAAATGGGGGCTCATATCCCTAATGGGACACTCAAGTGGGCAGTGGTCAAGGCCAATGCTTACGGTCATGGAGCTGTTGCCGTTGCCAAGGCAATTCAAGATCATGTTGATGGTTTTTGCGTTTCCAATATCGATGAGGCCATTGAACTCAGACAAGCTGGACTCAGCAAGAAAATCCTCATTTTAGGGGTTTCTGAAATTGAAGCTGTTGCTCTAGCTAAAGAATACGACATCACTTTGACTGTGGCTGGGGTGGAGTGGATCCAAGCACTCTTAGATAAGGAAACAGACCTAGCTGGATTGACAGTCCATCTCAAGATTGACTCAGGGATGGGACGGATTGGTTTCCGAGAGGCCAGTGAAGCTGAGCAGGCTCAAGACTTGCTCCAACAACATGGTGCTCGTGTTGAAGGGATTTTTACCCACTTTGCGACTGCGGATGAAGAATCAGATACCTACTTTAATGCCCAGTTAGAACGGTTTAAAACTATTTTGGCCAGTATGAAAGGTCTTCCAGAGCTGGTTCATGCCAGTAATTCGGCAACGACTCTTTGGCATGCAGAGACTATTTTTAACGCGGTCCGTATGGGAGATGCCATGTATGGTCTTAATCCTAGCGGAGAAGTTTTGGACTTACCCTATGACTTGAAACCAGCCTTGACCTTGGAATCTGCTCTGGTTCATGTCAAGACAGTTTCAGCTGGAGCTTGCATGGGCTACGGAGCAACTTATCAAGCGGACAGCGAGCAAGTCATCGCGACCGTGCCAATCGGCTATGCGGATGGTTGGACACGAGACATGCAGAATTTCTCTATCTTAGTAGATGGCCAAGCATGCCCAATCGTCGGACGGGTTTCTATGGACCAAATCACCATTCGTCTGCCTAAGGTTTACCCACTCGGAACTAAGGTAACCTTAATTGGTTCTAACGGAGGCAAGGAAATCACAGCTACTCAGGTAGCGACCTACCGTGGGACTATTAACTATGAGGTGGTTTGTCTCCTCAGCGACCGTATTCCGAGAGAATATGATTAAAGAAGAAAGGAGTGGAGCATGAATCTACATCAACCCTTGCATGTCTTGCCTGGTGTGGGACCAAAGTCAGCAGAAAAATACGCCAAACTAGGAATTGAAAATTTGCAAGACCTCTTGCTCTACTTTCCTTTCCGTTATGAAGATTTCAAGACCAAGCAAGTATTGGAACTAGAAGACGGTGAAAAGGCGGTTCTTTCTGGTCAGGTCGTGACTCCTGCCAGTGTCCAGTATTATGGTTTCAAGCGTAATCGCCTGCGTTTTAGCCTCAAGCAGGGAGAAGTCGTTTTTGCAGTGAATTTCTTTAACCAGCCCTATCTGGCTGATAAGATAGAGTTGGGAGCAACCCTTGCTGTCTTTGGAAAATGGGACCGCGCTAAGGCTAGTCTGACTGGGATGAAGGTCCTGACTCAGGTGGAAGATGACCTCCAACCTGTCTATCGTCTGGCTCAGGGAATCAGTCAGGCCAGTCTGGTTAAGGTTATCAAGACAGCCTTTGATCAGGGGCTGGACCTCTTGATTGAGGAAAATCTTCCTCAGTCTTTGCTGGACAAATACAAACTCATGTCCCGTTGTCAGGCAGTTCGTGCTATGCATTTCCCTAAGGATCTGGCAGAATACAAGCAGGCCCTTCGCCGTATCAAGTTTGAGGAACTCTTTTATTT
>CAUTTK010000057.1:0-9453 GCA_963541475.1 uncultured Streptococcus sp.
CTAAAGGATTTGTTAACGGTAAATACGATGGTGGACGTCACCAAATTCGTGTCGATATGTTAAACAAAATGTGCTAATACTCTTCAAAAATCAAGATAATCTGTTGTCAGCTCACTTTAGCTAACCTCAGTTATGCTTGCAGCTCGCTTCTTAAGCTAATCTTGATTTTTCTTGAGTAGGGATAAATGATATTAGATTCATATAATTAATCGGAGGGAATAACTAATGAGAATTGCAATTGGATGTGACCACATCGTAACAGATGAAAAAATGGCGGTTTCAGAATTTTTGAAATCAAAAGGATATGAAGTCATTGACTTTGGTACCTATGACCACACACGTACTCACTACCCAATCTTTGGTAAAAAAGTAGGTGAAGCTGTAACTAGCGGTCAAGCTGATCTTGGGGTATGTATCTGTGGTACTGGTGTTGGTATCAATAACGCTGTAAATAAAGTTCCTGGTGTTCGTTCTGCCTTGGTTCGTGATATGACAACAGCTCTTTATGCTAAAGAACAATTGAACGCTAACGTTATCGGTTTTGGTGGTAAAATTACTGGTGAATTGCTTATGTGTGATATCATCGAAGCTTTCATCCATGCTGAATACAAACCATCTGAAGAAAACAAGAAATTGATTGCGAAAATTGAACACGTTGAAAGTCACAATGATCAACAAACAGACGCAAACTTCTTCACTGAATTCCTTGAAAAATGGGATCGCGGAGAATACCACGACTAAGAGGTGACCTATGATTTTAACAGTCACAATGAACCCATCCATTGATATTTCCTATCCCTTGGATGAGTTGAAGATTGATACTGTCAATCGTGTGGTTGATGTAACCAAAACGGCTGGTGGTAAGGGACTCAATGTTACCCGAGTACTTTCAGAATTTGGCGATTCTGTTCTTGCTACTGGTTTAGTGGGTGGTAAACTTGGTGAGTTTTTGGTTGAAAATATCGATAATCAAGTAAAGAAAGATTTCTTCTCAATTCAGGGAGAAACTCGTAACTGTATCGCTATTCTTCACGGAGACAACCAAACAGAAGTTCTTGAAAAAGGTCCTGTAGTTTTAGAACAGGAAGGTCAAGACTTTTTGGAACATTTCAAAAATCTTTTGGAGTCAGTTGAAGTAGTAGCTATCTCAGGTAGTCTCCCAGCAGGTCTTCCAGTTGATTACTATGCGAGCTTGGTAGAACTTGCTAATCAAGCTGACAAGCCTGTAGTTTTGGACTGCTCTGGTGCAGCTCTTCAGGCGGTTCTTGAATCATCACATAAACCAACAGTCATCAAACCAAATAATGAGGAATTGTCTCAGCTTCTAGGAAGAGAAGTTTCTGAGGATTTGGATGAATTAAAAGAAGTCCTTCAAGAACCTTTGTTTGCAGGTATTGAATGGATTATTGTTTCACTTGGTGCCAATGGTGCCTTTGCCAAACATGGTGACACTTTTTACAAGGTAGATATTCCTAGAATCCAGGTAGTCAACCCTGTCGGTTCTGGAGATTCTACTGTAGCAGGAATTTCTTCAGGACTTCTTCATAAAGAATCAGATGCAGAATTACTCATCAAGGCAAATGTCCTTGGTATGCTCAATGCTCAAGAAAAAATGACTGGTCATGTCAACATGGCCAACTATCAAGCTCTATATGATCAATTAATAGTAAAAGAGGTATAAAATGGCTTTAACAGAACAAAAACGTGCACGCTTAGAAAAACTTTCTGATGAAAATGGTATCATCTCAGCTCTTGCATTTGACCAACGTGGTGCTTTGAAACGCCTTATGGCTCAACACCAAACAGAAGAACCAACTGTAGCTCAAATGGAAGAACTTAAAGTCTTGGTAGCAGATGAATTGACTAAATACGCTTCATCTATGCTTCTTGACCCTGAATATGGACTTCCAGCAACTAAAGCTCTTGATGAAAAAGCAGGTCTTCTTCTTGCTTATGAAAAAACTGGCTATGACACAACAAGCACAAAACGCTTGCCAGACTGCTTGGATGTTTGGTCTGCAAAACGTATTAAAGAAGAAGGTGCAGATGCAGTTAAATTCTTGCTTTACTATGATGTAGATAGCTCAGACGAACTTAACCAAGAAAAACAGGCTTACATCGAACGCATCGGTTCAGAGTGTGTGGCTGAAGATATCCCATTCTTCCTTGAAATTCTTGCTTACGATGAAAAAATTGCGGACGCTGGTTCTGTAGAATACGCTAAAGTAAAACCACACAAAGTTATCGGTGCTATGAAAGTCTTCTCAGACTCACGCTTTAACATTGATGTCTTGAAAGTAGAAGTTCCTGTTAACATTAAATATGTTGAAGGTTTCGCTGAAGGTGAAGTAGTTTATACACGTGAAGAAGCAGCAGCCTTCTTCAAAGCCCAAGATGAAGCAACTAACTTGCCATACATCTACTTGAGTGCTGGTGTATCAGCTAAACTCTTCCAAGATACTCTTGTATTTGCCCATGAATCAGGTGCAAACTTCAATGGAGTTCTTTGTGGCCGTGCTACATGGGCTGGATCAGTTGAAGCTTACATCAAAGATGGTGAAGCAGCAGCTCGCGAATGGCTTCGTACAACTGGTTTTGAAAACATTGACGAACTCAACAAGGTTCTTCAAACAACAGCAACTTCATGGAAAGAACGCGTGTAGCACTCAAATTGCGAAAAAAATTTAGTCTAGGGATAGAAATATCTCTAGACTTTTTTGATGACGTAAAAATAACCTTGAGCTAGTTATCCTCAAGGTTATACTCTTCGAAAATCTCTTCAAACCACGTTAGCGTCGCCTTATCGTAGGTATGGTTACTGACTTCGTCAGTTCTATCCACAACCTCAAAACAGTGTTTTGAGCTGACTTCGTCAGTCTTATCTACAACCTCAAAGCAGTGCTTTTAGCAACCTGCGGCTAGCTTTCTAGTTTGCTCTTTGATTTTCATTGAGTATTAGATAAAATATAGAAGGCGGAATACAAGTTAATCGTGATATTCTCCACGATTCCACTTGGCATTCTCTTCATCGAAGATATGATCATTGGCAGCTACATCTGGGCTCACTTCAGATAGTTTATCAATTTTCGCAATCAATTCCTCTTTTTCAGGACTTGGTTTGTACTTGGTATTGATAAATTCATCTACAATGTTGTTAATGAAATTGATACCTAGGATAGCACCACCGAAAGCAACAATATTAGCATTGAGATTTTCACGAGCGGAACGAGCAGTCGCAACATCTCCGACAAGTACAACTCGAGTTCCAGGAACTTTATCAGCAGATACAGCAATTCCAACACCTGTACCGCAAAGGGCGACTCCAAAGTCAGCCCGTCCATTGACGACCTCCTCTGCAATTAAGCGACCATAAATAGGATAGTGAGTACGAACGAAATCATAAGTACCAACATCAATGATTTCATGACCTTGTTCTTTTAGGTGTTTTGAAATCTTCATCTTCACATCTGTTACAATGTGATCACAACCGAGAGCAATTTTCATGGGAATACCTCCTAGCAGAGCTTGTTCAGCATATCAATGCGAACTTGGTGACGACCAGCATCATAGTTGTGCTCAAGAAAGGCTTTGACTATTTCAACTGCTAAAATAGCACCAGTAATTCCAGAACCAATTGTAATGATTGGAGTAGAATTGTGTCGAATAGTCATCATGGCAGAGTGTTCATCGGAAACAGCGGCGCATATAATACCTTTAAACTTATTAGCAGGCATAAAAGAATGCCCAAACTTGTCAAAAAGAATAGCACGAGCTTGCTTATATTTTCTAAACTCTGTAATAGCATTGACAGTAGAATCAACGAAATCCGCAGAACCTTGTGTAGAGTTGAGGTCAATTACTTCATAACCAGAATGAAGCAGATAGTGTTTGACGGTTTCTTTCAGTTGGAAACCATCTTGGTCAGTAGCTAAAATAACTTTCATAAGAACCTTCTTTCTTTAGCTATCCAAAAGTATGCAATGAAAGATCATTGTTGACGACATAGAAGATATATTATATCTTTAAACATAGTATAGTCCTTGTAAAATTATTTGTCAAGGATTTATAAAAACTAGCTGAAGAATTTTTTCTCCAGCTAGTTTTGGCATTTATTGACCCAATTTCTGATATCGGTTAAATCATAGTTAATCTCAGATTGATGGGCTACCTGGCTGAGTGTAATAGAAGTCAGGGTTGTAACTAAAGTATTTTCAATAATATCAAGAGAGTTGGTTACGACGCATCTTTTAGCCTTTTTACTTTCCTCGTTGCCTAAGAATTTTTTTAGAAGATTTTGACTTTCAAAGATTCGATTTTTTCCTTCTATAGCTACAAATACATCGTAAAAGGTGATTTGGCTGAGGGGTTTAGAAAGAGCAACACCTCCATTTTTCCCTCTAACGGATTTAACCAATCCTTCGTTGTCTAATAGTTTTATAATTTTTTTCAAATAAGAATCTGAAACTTCTAGCCGTTCACTCAAGGAAATTGTATTGATATATTTTCCTTCAGGGAGCTGATCTAACATGAGTAAGACATAGACTGACTGTTCCCAACCTGATGACAATCGCATGTTTGTACCTCCATATAAAAAGATAATCATTATCCACAATTACCAGTATAGCCTTTTTTTGTTTTTTTCTCAATACATAGGAGTTTAAAAAAATAATCTTGGAATTTTTTGATAAATCTCTTGACATTCATTTTTAAAAGAGTAGAATAAAAGACAAAAAATATCATCAATATCTTTTGAAAGAAGGGGAAATAAATGAAACGAGGTTCAAATTTTATTTTTTTGATTTCTATATTACTTACCACACTTTTTATGGGGTCGTCTTTTCCAACTGGGAAATATCTCATAGTAGTTGAAAAGACTCCTCCATTATTACTTGGGGGTGTACGATTTATTATTGCTGGGTTAGTGATGTTGGTATTATCGTTTTTATTTGGCAAGGGAGGGACTATCATCCCTAAAAGTCAAGGTAGCAAGATAAAGGGGGTTATATTGGTTGTGACTATCGGGCTCTTACAGACAGCTGGAACCATGGGATTTCTTAATCTTGCCCTAGCTCATGATGTGTCATCATCGATGTCTTCCATTATCTTATTTACGAATCCTCTTTGGTTAGCTTTCTTAGCACATTTTTTGTTAAAAGATACATTGACTATTCAGAAGATAAGTGCCTTAATATTAGGTGTGGCTGGAGTTGTTACTTGTATTGGACTAGATGTATCTGCGTTTAGTTTAGGTGCTTTGTTTGCTTTACTTGGTTCATTTTGTTGGTCAATCAATACAGTTGTCACCAAGAAAATTCCTTTTGATAACGGTCCATGGATATTTACAGCTTGGCAATTGTTATTAGGTGGGGTATTCCTTTACTTATTCTCAATACCTGTGCATGAAAGTTATAACTTTCTAAATTTAGGATTTTGGGGCTGGGTTTGGTTTATATGGTTAATTATTCCTGCGTCTGTTGGTTCGTTTGGACTGTGGTTTTATAGTCTAGGACAAAGGGGAGCAACAGTAGCTAGCAGTTTCTTGTTTTTAGTTCCAGTATTTTCAACTATCTTTTCTATTATGGGCTTACATGAGCCGTTTACATTAAATTTGGTTCTTGGGGGTTCGATGGTTGTGTTAGCATTGGTATTGGTAAACTGGAAAGTCAAGGGAGAAGAGGAGTAGTCTATGGAAGTTGGAAATGATATTGTTATTCAAAGTGGGACACAATGGAGTTTTGGTAATGGTGTAGCTCAACATTTTGATGAGCATGTTAGACAATCCATTCCTTTATATGATGAAGGACATGACCTTGTTTGTCATCTAAGCGATTTTTTTATTCGTGACCATTCCTTATGTTATGAGCTAGGCTCCGCAACGGGTAATCTGATTGGTAAATCATACCAGCGTCACAAGTCTAAAAAAGAAGTTCGTTTTATTGGGATAGAAGAGATTCCAGAAATGAATCAGGTGGCACAATCTAAATTTTCTGAGCTTGAATTCATAACAAGCTCCGTGGAGGAAGCCAGGTTAGAACCCAGCGATTTAATTATTAGCTATTATTTCCTTCAGTTTATTCTTCCAGACAAGAGAATAAAGATTTTATCAAAAATATATGAATCTTTAGTTGAAGGTGGAGCGTTTATTCTATTTGAGAAAGAAATCATGACAGATCCGAAGGTAAATAAGTTGATAGTTTCCAATTATATTAAATTCAAGCAAGAACATGGATTTAGTCCAGAAGAAATTCTATCTAAGCAATTGAGCTTGGAGGGAGTTATGATTAACCATACTCACGCTGAAAATAAAGAAATGTTAAAGAGTGCTGGATTTCATCATGTAGAAACGATAATGAGATATGGAGAGTTCAATGGATACATTTGTTTTAAATGAAGATAATCACAAGAAATGGGAAGAATTACACGCCCAATCATCAAAAACAGAGACACGCTTAGTTCCTAATGATGCAGTTCAAAAGATTTTTTCTTTGAGAAATCAAATCGTTACTCAAAACGATGAGTGTAGGGTATTAGAAGTTGTTTGTGGTTTTGGAAGGAATCTTTACTATTTAATTGAAAATCATTATGCGGATACTTATTGTGGTGTAGATTTAACAAAAGAGGCCGCTGATAGTGCAAAACGATTATTGATTAAGTCATTTCCACAATTTAATTGTCATATAACACAGACAGATGTAGGTAAAGGTTTAGATTTTCCTGACAACCATTTCGATTCTATATTTGATATAATGTCTGCGATTACATTTATAGTTGATGAAAAAGATAGACAAAACTATTTTTCAGAGGTGAAAAGGGTGTTGAAAGCAGGAGGAATGTATTATTTTTATTGTCCACGGAAAGATGGAATTTTCCGAGATGCAATTCCTGATAATTCTTTACTAGAAAAAGGTTATATACGTAGAAAACTAGATTCAATGTTAGAAAGAGTTTATACAGAAAGTGAGTTAATTGAATTATTGGCTCCTATGCGTCTTGTAAAATTAGAAATCGGTTCAAAACATACTAGAGCTTTTGGTGATGAGTTATTTATTAGGAATAATGGATTTTGGTTTGGAGCTTTCAAAAAAATATAGAGTTATTAGTACACTTGTTTTTAAATTGAGATGAAATTTTCTGAATTATAAACACTTGTTTTCTTAATTTTGTTTATGATTTTATTTTTTGATAAAAGAATACTCAAAAAAATAAAAAAGTTCTTCGTAAGGGTTTACAAATTATCAGCATTATGATAGAATACAGTTACAAGTTAATACAAGGTGAGTGTTACTAAGTAATATTAGGCATGATCACAGGTGAATTAGAAATCAGCTGATTTTCTAGTTCATTTGTGGTCATTTTTTATACTCATATACCTTTAAGATATAAAAGGAGGTTGACATGTATCGAATTCTAAATCCAATGAATCACAATGTCTCGCTTGTCAGGAATGATAAAGGAGAAGAAGTGATTGTAATTGGTAAGGGGATTGCATTCGGAAAGAAGAAGGGGGATTTGATTGCTGAACAGCAGGTTGAGAAAATCTTTCGGATGAAGACCGAAGAGTCCAGAGAAAACTTTATGGCTCTTCTCAAAGATGTTCCGCTTGATTTTATCACAGTGACTTATGAAATCATTGATAAGCTATCAAAGAAATATCATTATCCAATTCAAGAGTATCTCTACGTAACCTTGACAGATCATATTTATTGTTCTTACCAAGCTCTAGCACAAGGAAGGTACAAGGATAGTAATCTGCCAGATATTTCCACTAAGTATCCTGTCGCTTTTCAAATCGCAAATGAAGCATTTGAAATTTACCGTCAGAAGCTAGCAGATCATTTTCCTGAGGACGAAATTATTCGGATTGCTTATCATTTCATTAATGCCGAAGGTGAAAATGAAGTGGAACTTGTGGAGTCGATTGATAAGAGAAAAGAAATTCTCAGGAATGTTGAGGAAGTGCTAAAGGGTTATGCAATTCAACGAACCAAAGAGAATAATCATTTCTATGATCGCTTTATGATTCATCTGAATTATTTCTTGGATTATTTGGATAGATCTAGAGATGATAACCAATCTCTTCTTGATATGGAAGATCATATTAAACAATCCTATCCAAAAGCGTTCGAGATTGGTTCCAAGATCTATGATGTGATTACGCAACATACGGGTCTTGATTTGTATAAAAGTGAACGAGTTTATCTAGTTCTACATATCCAACGTTTATTGTCATAAAAATTTATTTAAACTATATAAGGAGAATTCTATCATGAATAGAGAAGAAGTAACATTGTTAGGTTTTGAAATCGTAGCCTATGCTGGCGATGCTCGTTCAAAACTATTGGAAGCCTTGAAGGCTGCTGAAGCTGGTGATTTTGAAAAAGCGGACGCTCTGGTAGAGGAAGCTGGTAGCTGTATTGCAGAGGCTCACCACGCGCAAACAAGTCTATTGACTAAGGAAGCTTCTGGTGAGGACTTAGCGTATAGTGTGACCATGATGCATGGCCAAGATCACTTGATGACAACTATTTTGTTAAAAGATTTGATGCATCATTTAATTGAACTCTACAAGAGAGGAGTTAAATAATGAATAAACTAATTGCATTTATTGAGAAAGGAAAACCTTTCTTTGAGAAACTATCTCGTAATATCTATCTTCGTGCTATTCGAGATGGATTCATTGCAGGTATGCCAGTTATTCTCTTCTCAAGTATCTTTATCTTGATTGCCTTTGTACCAAACTCATGGGGTTTTAAATGGTCTGATGATGTTGTTAATCTCCTCATGAAACCATATAGCTATTCAATGGGGATTCTGGCTCTCTTGGTAGCTGGTACAACAGCTAAATCACTGACCGATTCAGTCAATCGAAGCATGGAGAAAACCAATCAAATCAACTATATGTCAACACTGTTAGCAGCGATTGTTGGTTTGTTGATGTTGGCAGCTGATCCTGTCGAAAATGGTCTAGCTACTGGATTCTTGGGGACAAAAGGTTTGCTTTCAGCCTTCCTTGCTGCCTTTGTTACTGTAGCTATTTATAAGGTCTGTGTTAAGAACAACGTTACCATTCGTATGCCTGACGAAGTTCCACCCAATATCTCACAAGTCTTTAAAGATGTGATTCCATTCACTCTATCAGTTGTTTCTCTTTATGCTCTTGATTTACTAGCTCGTCATTTTGTTGGGTCAAGCGTAGCTGAATCAATCGGTAAATTCTTTGCACCATTATTCTCTGCTGCTGATGGTTATCTAGGCATTACCATTATCTTTGGTGCCTTTGCCTTCTTCTGGTTTGTTGGTATTCATGGTCCATCTATCGTTGAACCTGCTATCGCAGCTATTACCTATGCAAATGCTGAAGTCAACTTGAACCTTCTCCAACAAGGTATGCACGCTGGCAAGATTCTTACTTCTGGTACACAAATGTTTATCGTTACCATGGGTGGTACTGGT
>CAUTTK010000058.1:0-9302 GCA_963541475.1 uncultured Streptococcus sp.
GCAGGATTTCTGAAGACTTCTGATAAAAGTCCCATGTCACGATGGCGCTTCAATTGTCCCTGATCATTGGAGAGGATTCCTGCCCCCTCCTGACCACGGTGCTGAAGACTGTGGAGACCAAAATAGGTCAACTTAGCAGCATCTGGATGTCCCCAGATACCGAAAACACCACATTCTTCATTAAGAGATTTTACTTCGTATGTCATTTTATATACCTAATTTTTATTTGTGTAGCACCAAGAGCTAAATCTACATGACTTTTACATTACTGATACTATCTATTAGAAAATCTGTAAGTCTTATTTTCCAGTAAAGTATTTAACCGCCGACGCAAACAGGTGCTGGTCTTTATTGCCTGGGATATTTTGGAAAAGACCGTCCTCATAACGTTCTGAGTGGCCCATCTTACCGATGATTTGGCCATTCTTGCTAGTAATTCCTTCGATGGCATGGACAGAACCATTTGGATTGTACTTAGAATCCATACTTGGTTTGCCGTTAAAGTCAACATATTGGCTGAAAATTTGTCCATTGTCGCGGAGCTCTGCAAATTCCTCAGCAGTCACGACAAATTTCCCTTCACCGTGCGAAACAGGAATGGCATGAATCTCACCAACTTCCACTCCAGCAAGCCATGGTGAGTTGGTATTGGCAATCCGAGTTTCCACCATCTTGGCCACGTGTTGGTTGGCATCATTGTAAAAGAGGGTTGGGCTAGTACTTTTAGCATCTTCAAAGTTTCCGTATGGAAGAAGACCTGATTTGACCAAGGCCTGGAATCCATTACAGATACCGATAATCAAGCCCCCACGAGAGATAAAGCTATCAATAGCCACACGCACTTTTTCATTGAGCAGGATGTTGACGATAAACTTGGCTGAACCATCTGGCTCATCCGCAGCTGAGAATCCACCTGCAAAGAAGAGAATGTTAGCCTTGCCGATGTTGTCAACCATAGTTTCAACTGAATTGACAATGGCTTCTTCATTCAAGGTCACAAATGGCACTAAGTTGACCTCTGCACCTTCTTTTTCGAAAGCCTTAGCTGAGTCATATTCTGAGTTAGTTCCTGGGAAGACTGGGATGTAAACCACAGGTTTTTCAACCTTTTCTTTGGCTTTAATCACAACATCTGATACCACAGCTGGAACTTCAGCCAATTCTTTGGCTTGGACAAACTCTGTTGGGTAAACTTCTTCCAATTTGCCTTGGAAGGCACTGTCAAGTTTGTGTCCATCTAGCTTCACACCGTTTACAGTCAGTGTAAAGTCTGCATTTGTTTGTCCAATCTTCTCCACTCCAGCGATTTCTTCAGGATATGTGAAGACAAAGCCGCCCAATTGAGCTGTCAAAGCTGTTTCAAGCTCAGACAAGACCACCTCTGCACCAATATGGTTTCCAAATGTAGCAAGGGCAAGAGCTTCAACCACACCACCATATTTGACAGCTGATGCAGATGTTACTTTATGTTCAGCTTGGATAGCTTCAAATTGAGCAAAGTTAGACTTAATCAAGTCAAAATCAATCTCTGCAGAGAGTGCTTGACCTGGAATGTAGTAAATGTTTTCACTGGCAGTCTTGAACTCAGGAGAGAGAACCTTACGGCTATCCGCTGTCGTCACCCCAAAGGCGACCAAGGTTGGTGGAACGGTCAATTCTTCAAAGGTACCAGACATAGAGTCCTTCCCACCGATAGATGGCAAGCCAAGCTGAATCTGAGCTTCAATAGAGCCTAGAAGGGCGGCTACTGGCTGACCAAAGCGCTCTGCTTGCTTGTCCATCCGCTCGAAATACTCTTGGTAAGAGAAACGAGCCTTGGACCAGTTGGCGCCAGCAGCTACTAGACGAGCGGTTGCTTCGATAACTGCATAAGCCGCACCGTGGTATGGAGACCATTCTGCCACATATGGATTGAATCCTTGAGCCATGACAGACGTAGTATGAGTTACACCGTGTTGAACTGGTAATTTCTGCACAGAAGCCTCAGTCGGTGTGAGTTGGTAACGACCACCAAGTGGGTGATTGACCGTTGAACGACCAACAGAGCAGTCAAAGATAGTTTGCAAGCCTTTTTGACTCGCATGGTTCAAATCAGACAAGACTTCAAGCGTATCCGCTTCAAGTGTGTTAGTGCTTGTTGTGCGTTCTTCTGGAAGTTTGACATCCTTGTCCACAACCTTAGCATCGACAACCACGCGCACACCATTGGTATCAAGGAAACTACGCTCCAAGTCCACGATTGTTTCACCATTCCAGTGCATGACTAGATTTGGTTTTTCAGTCACTGTCGCCACCACAACAGCATCAATATTTTCTTTGTTACATGCTGCAACGAAGGCATCCACATCTTCAGGACGAACCACGACTGCCATCCGTTCTTGAGATTCAGAGATAGCAATTTCGGTACCATTCAAGCCTTGGTATTTAAGAGGCACTTTGTTAAGGTCGATTTCAAGACCATCAGCCAATTCACCGATAGCTACACAGACACCACCAGCACCAAAGTCGTTGGATTTCTTGATGAGACGAGTGACATTGCCATTACGGAAAAGGCGTTGAATCTTGCGTTCTTCGATAGCATTCCCTTTTTGAACCTCAGCGCCAGCAGTTTCCACAGACTCAACTGTTTGAACCTTAGAAGAACCTGTCGCACCACCGACACCATCACGGCCTGTCTTACCACCGAGCAAGATAATCACATCACCCGCTTCAGGTTTTTCACGGACAACATTGCCCTTAGGAGCCGCACCAACAACAGCACCTAACTCCATGCGTTTAGCTACAAAGCCTGGGTGGAAGTACTCACGAACGTAGGTTGTTGCAAGCCCAATCTGGTTACCATATGAAGAATAGCCATGAGCCGCTGTTTTAGAAATGACCTGTTGTGGCAATTTCCCAGCACGCGTTTCCGAAATCGGTGCTGTAATATCACCAGCACCTGAAATACGCATGGCTTGGTAAACATAGGAACGGCCTGACAACGGATCACGAATAGCTCCACCTATACAGGTAGCAGCACCACCAAATGGCTCAATCTCAGTTGGGTGGTTATGAGTTTCATTTTTAAACATAAGGAGCCATGGTTCCTTGACACCATCAACGTCTACTTCGATTTCTACTGAGCAAGCATTGATTTCGTCTGACACTTCCATATCATCCAAACGTCCATTAGCACGCTCATAACGACCGAAAATAGTCGCCATATCCATCAAGGTTTGTGGTTTTTCAGAACGCCCCAACTCATCACGCATGGCAATATATTTGTCATAGGTTGACTGCAATTGTTTTTGGAATTTAGAAGCTGAAAAGTCGATGTGTTTCAACTCTGTCTCAAAAGTCGTATGACGGCAGTGGTCAGACCAGTAAGTGTCCAAAACCTTGAGTTCGGTCTCAGTTGGCACGCGTCCGATTGATTTGAAATAGTCTTGGATAAAGAGCAAATCATCCACTTCCATAGCCATCCCTTGCTCGGCCTTGTAGCGAGCAAAATCTTCTGCTGTATAGCTTTCAAAGAAAGTCAATTTGGGAATAGTCTTGTCTGACTCTGAAAATTCCTGCTTGGCAATCCCTACCGTGATGTCCTTGAAACGAGAATCAACTGGATTGAGCAAGTAGTTTTTGACTGCTTCTAACTCCGTCGCGTCAATATCTTTATTGACCAAGTAAAGTTGGGCTGTGTTGACCGTTACATCACTCGAACTTCCCAGCAAAAGCAAGGCTTCCTGTGAAGAAGCTGCACGCTGGTCAAATTGGCCAGGCAGGCTTTCAATGGCAAAGAAAACATAGTTGGCAAGATCCGCCTGTACAGCAGCTTCGTCCAAGACATGGTCTGTCACCTGCTCAGAGAAAATGTGTTTTTCTGCAGGCGCAAACAAGCCCTCTGCCAAGTCAAATACATCATACACTTGCACAATACGAATGCTTTTCAAGCTTGAAAGTCCCAAGTTGTGCTGGAGTTCTCTAACCAAACTCTCTGACTTGACCTGAAAATCAGCCTTTTTTTCAACAAAAATACGTTTATCCATCAATTCTTATTCCTTTATTTTAGACCTTGTAATGTCCCTAACGACCTTGAGGTTGTTATTTCAATTCCTGCAACTTTTTCCCAGATAACCTCATAAACATCTGTTAATTCACCTAGTTCTCTACGGAGTGAAAAGGTCTGGGAGACCTTTTCAGCCTGAGTCCTTTTAGTTGAGAGACGAAGGTTTTCCGTTGCAAACAGATTATTTCAACCCCTGCAATTTCTCCCAAACAATCTCGTAAACGTCGGTTAGTTGTCCCAATCCTCTACGGAAAACATCCTTATCCATGTGGTTGCCATCCGCATCCCACAAACGGCAGTTATCTGGTGAAAATTCATCTGCCAAGATAATCTTGCCATCCTTGTCAAAACCGAACTCTAGCTTAAAGTCAATCAACTTAAGCCCAATCTCAGCAAACCAGACCTTCAAAAGTTCATTGATACGACGGGTTTCTTCCTTCAAGTAGGCAATCTGCTGGTCATCCGCAATCTGTAGGAATTTCACATGCTCGTCATTGATGAATGGATCATCCAAATCATCATTTTTGTAGTAAAATTCGACAATCGGAGTCTCCAAGGCGATTCCCTCATCCACACCAAAACGTTTTGAAAAAGAACCAGCAGTATAGTTGCGGAGCACGACTTCCAAAGGAATAATCTTAACCTTTTTATTGAGTTGTTCCGTGTCTGAAAGCTTCTCCACAAAATGAGTCGCCACACCAGCCGCATTTAATTTCTCAAAAATAAAAGATGAAATCTGATTATTCAACACTCCCTTACCTGCAATCTGCTCCTTCTTAACACCATTGAAAGCAGTCGCCTGGTCCTTGTAAGTTGAAATAATAAGATTCTCATCCTCAGTTGTATAGATATCTTTAGCTTTTCCCGAATAGATCAATTGTTTTGACATTTTAAAGTTCGCCTTTCGTATTACTTGAGCACATTCTACCACAAAAAACCTAAAATTACAAGAATTTAACCGAATAAATAACACATTCACTCCAAAAATAATAAAGAAAAAACTGCAAGAAGTATCTTTCTCACAGTTTTAAAATCATTTAACTCTAAAAACACGAACATTACTCTTTGTTCAAAAATTGATCCAAATAATAGCGCAGATAACTTTTCTTGCCTGTAATCATCTGCAGACGACCCTCCACCCCGTACCGAAGTTTTTCAGCCTGCTCAGAAGTTAGATTAGTCTCCGCCTCGATTTTAAAGAAATTCCCTTTCTCAGTCTTAGTAGCTGTCGCATCAATACTTGTAATAGTAGAATCTAAGAAAAGTTGATTCTTGGCATCATGAGTCGTAGTATAGCGAACAGAGTCCCCAATCTTGACTCTTGCTACATCCTTTGAACTTAGATAAGCTGTAAGTTTGACTTTCCCTTCTTTTTCCAAGGACGGATAGAGTTGGGCTAGTAAGGCGCCTTCTGCTACCATGGTAGAATCACTGGTCTCAGGATTAAGATGAAGCACCCCATCCTCACCGGCCGTAATTTTCCCCTTGTCTAGAAGACTTCCCTGTACCTTCTTGCCTGACTCCACCTCCAAGATTTTTTGGTCTAAAAGAGTCAATTCCTGACCAACCTTAGCCAAGTGTTGTGATTTAAGAGATTCCAATTGACTGCTTAAGCCTGACGCGTAGGCTTGCTGGGTACCTGAACCTGCATACTGGACGCGGTAAGTAGCAAGACTGGATTCTAACTGAGAAAGCTGTGCTTCAACCTGCGCCACTGCCTGAGCCTTAGCTTGCGGATTTTCCTCCCCCTGAGACTTGTAAGACTGGTAGAGAGAGTAGGCTAGATTCTGACTGGCCAAGGAAGCGCCTGTTTCAATAGCTGACTTAGCTGTCTGGTAATCGCGAATTTTAGCCTCTGTTTGACTGATGAGGTTTCCGATTTCGGCTTGGGTTTGACTAGCTGCTGCATTCTGGGACGCGATGGTCTCGTTTTGTTGCGATGTACTAGCCCTAAGACTGCCTGCTTGACTGATGTAGTCGCGAAAGGTGGCTTGATAGCCAAACTTATCTTCCTCTGGAAAGTAATCCGTCCCTTCTTGCAGGCTCTTTTGCAAATACTCCAATTGCTTTTTTTGATCCTTGAGCATGTCCAACTGACTGGCATAAGACTCCGCTTGAACACCTTCTGCCCCTTCCTGATATTGAAGCAGAAGATCCCCTTTCTTAACCAGCTTATTTTCTTCCAAATGATTGACAAGAATACGATTGTTGCTAGTTGACTGGATATTTGCAAGGATGCGACTAGGCTCAACAGTAGCCCTAGTAGATAAACTCATCTCCTTCTCTGCAAAAGTTGCAAAGCCAAGCAAAAACACGACTAGAAGCGACATGGGGACAATCACCCGACTGGAAAAATTATGGTATCGACGATTATAAAACTCCGCACTTTCTAAAAATTCTGGTTTCATCCTCTCCTCTTTCTAGCTATTCACCAAATGGGCGTAGAAGCCACCCTGTGCAAGCAAATCAGCATGATTTCCTTCTTCAACAATCTTGCCCTGATCCAAGACAACAATCTTCTCTGTCCGCTCAGCAATGGTCAAGCGGTGGGCGATGAAAATCAAAGTCTTGTCTAAAGTCATCAGATTATCGACAATTCGCTTCTCTGTCAAAATATCCAAACTGCTGGTCGCCTCATCCAAAATCAAGACAGGCGCATCTGTCAAGAGAGCACGCGCCAGAGCAATTCTCTGACGTTGGCCACCTGAAATCCCTGCCCCATCCGAAGTCAATTCTGTCTGATAATTCAATGGCATGCGCTCAATATCCTCCCTAATCTCTGCCAACTCAACCGCCCGTAAAATATCTTCCTGTGTCGTCCCCTCCTTGGCTCCCAAAAGAAGATTGTCCAAAATCGTTCCGTTAAAGACATAGGGCTGTTGAGGCAAATAGTTGATGTACTGGCGCAAGGCCTTTTTATCAATCTGATTGAGATTGACACCCCCCAGACTAATCTCTCCCTGACTTGGGTCGTAAAAATTAACCATCATCTTGGCCAAGGTCGTCTTACCTGACCCTGAAATTCCCACAAAAGCAACCTTAGAACCCTGCGGAATAGTCAAATTGATATCTGACAAGACGTCTCGACCATAGCCATACTTGTAGGAAACCTGCTTGAAGGTCATATCTCCCTTCATCAAACTCAAATCCTCAACCGTTTTCTTCTCCTCAAACTCAGAAGCTACCAGATAAACCTCATTCAGACGATTATTGGCAACCTGCGCTGTCTGAAGCTTGGTTTGCAGATTGATGATATTTTCCAAAGGATTTGTAAAGTAAACCAGCAAGGTATTATAGGTAATCAACTGCCCCAAACTCATCTTGCCATCCATGACCAGAACAGCACCCATCCAGAGAATGCCGACATTGAGCAAGAGATGGGCAACTTTTTTCAGAGCCTTTTGCTGACTCTCTGCCCGACTATAGGTAAAGGATTTTTTCAGATAATCTACAAATTCCTTGTCAATCTTTTGGTAGCGTGAACTTTCACTAGTTAAGGACTTGATGGTTTCAATACCATTGATGTCCTCAATGATAGAAGAAGACAGAACCGCATTGGCTTCCATGGTATCCCGATTCATCTTTTCAAACGGCTTCATAAAGGCAAAGATAATCACTGTATAGATAGGAAGTGCCAATAAAGTCATGAAAAAGAGATTGGTATTTTGTGAAAATAAAACAAGGGAAATAATGACAACCGTTGACACATCTAGGAAAATCGAAAGAATGGTCGAAGCCAGCGCATCGATGATACTATTAGCATCCGTAAAACGAGACACGATTTCCCCTGTACGACGTGTCGCAAAAAAGGACATAGGCAGGTGAAAAACATGCTTGATGTAGGACAAAATCACATCAATCGACAAGCGTTGCCCCAAAACAAGCAAGAGATACTCCTGAGCGTAAGACAAGATCTGCTGGAGAATATAGACGATAACCAACCCAATAGAAATAATTCCCAGCGTCGAACGCATCTGATCTGGCACATAGGTATCAATGATAGACTGCAGATAATAAGAACCCACAATGTTAATCAAGGTGACCAAGAGTGTTGCCAAAACGATATTGGCAATCAAACCACGCTGTTTCACTAATATAGGGATAAAAGAGAGAAGGCCATTCTTTTGATCCTTATGGGGCTTATAGTCTGGACTAGGCGCCATAAACAGAGTCACTCCTGTCCATTCTTCCGCAAAACGCTCACGTGGCAGTTTTGTCAATTTCACCCCAGGATCTGGATCGGCAATATGAATGCTGTCCTTATCCTGCCCAGTCACCACATAGTAGTGGAGCAATTTCCCTTCCTTAAGCACATGGGCAATAAAAGGAAAGGTCAAATCTGGCAAATCAAAGAGCGTCATATCTGCCTTAATAGCCCGCGTCTCAAAGCCAATCTCCTCTGCCACCTTGACCAAGCCCAAAGCCGTCGTCCCATCCATGGTCGTCTTGGCTAATTCTCGCAAGTGAGCCAAAGAATAATAGCTACCATAGTAGCCAAAAACCATGGCTAATGAAGCTACACCGCAGTCCATCTGATCCACCTGCGGACGATAGTGACGTTTCCCAAATTTCATATTCATCTCCTTTTCCTAATACCCAATGAAAATCAAAGATCAAACTAGGAAACTAGCCGCAGGTTGCTCAAAGCACGGCTTTGATGTTGTAGATAGAACTGACGAAGTCAGTAACATCTACACGGCAAGGCGACGTTGACGTGGTTTGAAGAGATTTTCGAAGAGTATAAACTCATCTGATAACAACTATCTTACCCCAATTCCCAAATAAAAACTGGACTTCCTCCCCAAATGCGCCTATCTACCCCCAAAATGCACTTTTGGGATAAAAAATAGGCAGAACAAGCGTTCTACCTAAAATATATATTTATTTCTTTTTCTTCCTAATTCTTTTGTCAATCATATATAAAACGATAATCGAAAACAGCGGTGGTACAATATAACTCTTTTCACTCATTATCAGCTGAAATCCCAGAGTTGCTAGTATCTTAAAGATGAAAATATTCATCAAAAATAGAAAAACAAATACTAAAAAATATTTTAAAACCTTCTTCATTTCTTTTCTTCAACTCTCCTAATTTCTATAACTATTCTATCAAATTTTATCAAAAAATACATGTAAAACTCCAAATAAACAGCTCAACTACACTTTTTTGGCAAAAAATAGGCAGAACAAACGTCCTACCTACTAAAAATATGGTATGAAAGGAAATTGATTTTTTACTGACACCCTAGGCAAGCTT
>CAUTTK010000059.1:0-9114 GCA_963541475.1 uncultured Streptococcus sp.
AACAACACCAACAATTCCACACATAGTATATACGACACAGACCAGCTGTGCTTTCTCCTTAAAATTGGTATAGTCTGATTTCTCTTTTATAGAATCAGCAAAAACAGTATATACTTGTTTCTTTCACTTGTCAAGAGTAAAAATTGGTATAGTTCAAATTAAGCTCCTGTAAGCAAAAAACTCTGACCAATTGGGATGATCAGTCAGAGTCCTTTTTTAAAATCCATTATTGTCGCTTAACTCCTTGAACCAGCGCCCTGATTTTTTCAGACGACGTTCTTGCGTTTCCAAGTCTAATTCGACCAAACCATAGCGATTTTTATAGCTATTGAGCCATGACCAGCAATCGATAAAGGTCCAAATCAAGTATCCCTTACAATTGGCTCCGTCTTCAATAGCACGGTGCAGTTCACGAAGATGACCTTTTACAAAGTCAATACGGTAATCATCTTGAATCATCCCATCTTGACGGAATTTTTCTTCCCCCTCAACACCCATACCATTCTCTGTCAATATCCACTCGATATTGCCATAATTTTCCTTGATATTTTTGGCAATGTCATAAATCCCTTGCTCATAAATCTCCCAGCCACGGTGAGGATTGATTTTACGTCCAGGCATCACATAAGGCTCGTAAAAATGTTCTGGCAAGAGTGGACTCTCTGGATGTTTAGCAAATCGAGGTGCCATGACACGCAAAGGTTGATAGTAGTTGACACCAAGGAAGTCCACCGTATTATCACGAATGAGTTCCAACTCCTCCTCTGTAGCATCAGGTAAGAGCCCATATTCATGCAAGATTTCTACTAACTCCTGTGGATAAGTCCCCAAAACAGATGGATCTAAGAAAGATTGGGCCTGAAAAAGGTCTGCAATGCGAGCTGCCTTGACATCAGCAGGATGCTGGCTACGTGGATAAGCCGGTGTCAAGTTTAAGACAATCCCAATCTTGGAATCTGGCAAGAGTTCATGACAAGCCTTAACCGCCCGACTGCTAGCCAATTGTGTATGATAAGCTACTTTAACTGCTGCCTCTGCATCCACCTTATGTGGATAATGGGCATCGTAAAAATAGCCAAATTCTACAGGAACGATGGGCTCGTTAAAGGTAATCCATTGATCCACTAAATCTCCATAAGTCTCAAAACAAAAACGAGCATAGTCTTCATAGGCTGAGACAGTCGCCTTATTTTCCCAACCATCACCATCTTCTTGAAGGGCAAAAGGCAAATCAAAATGATAAAGATTCACTAACAGACGAATCCCCTTAGCCTTAATAGCCTCAAAGACCTTACGATAAAAATCCACACCTTGAGCATTGACTTTTCCACGCCCTTGTGGAAAAATCCGTGACCATTGAATAGAAGTCCGAAAGGCTGTGTGACCAGTTTCTACCAGTAGCTCAATATCCTGTTCCCAGTTTTCATAAAAGGTCGATGTCTTATCTGGACCAATCCCATTATAGTAACGATTTGGCTCCACTTGGTACCAGTAATCCCAGAGATTATCTCCCTTACCATCACCAGCTACACGCCCTTCTGTCTGGGGCCCAGAAGTGGAGGATCCCCAGACAAAATCCTTTGGAAATCTTAGCATACATTTACCTCTTTATCTACTCATTTTTCCCATTATACAGAAAAAACAAGGTAAAAACTAGTTACATTTTTTCCTTGTTTTTCTTCTGATTATAGTTTTTATTTCTTGCTTAGGATTTCAAGCGTTTCAAGTACGTTATCTGCATGAACTTCGATAGTGTCACCAGTCGCTTTAATCTTAACTTCTACGATACCATCAGCTGCTTTCTTCCCAACAGTGATACGGATTGGCAACCCAATCAAGTCGCTATCGCTGAATTTAACTCCAACACGTTCGTTACGGTCATCTGTCAAGACTTCGTAACCAGCTCCCATCAAGCTTGCTTCAAGTTTTTCTGTCAAGGCTTGCGCTTCTTCATCCTTGACATTGACAGTGATCAAGTGAACATCAAATGGCGCCAATTCTTTAGGGAAGTTGATTCCCCAAGCGTAACGGTATTCACCTTTTGGCGTTTTGTTAACAAAGAGGCGAGCGTGTTGCTCCATCACTGCTGAAAGGAGACGGCTGACACCGATACCGTAACATCCCATGATAATTGGCACAGCACGGCCATTTTCATCCAAAACATCTGCTCCCATGCTTGCTGAATAGCGAGTGCCGAGTTTGAAGATGTGACCAATTTCGATACCACGCGCAAAGTTAAGGACACCTTGTCCGTCTGGAGAAATTTCACCCTCACGAACTTCACGGATATCCACATATTCTGCAGTAAAATCACGACCTGGATTCACACCAGTCAAGTGGTAGCCATCTTCGTTAGCACCTACAACTGCATTATGGACATCTTGCACCTTACGGTCTGCAATGATTTTAACATTCTCTGGCAAACCAACTGGTCCAAGTGAACCAAATCCTGCTTGAACAAGATTCGCCACTTCTTCTTCACTAGCAACGTCGAAGAAATCTGCTCCCAAATGGTTTTTCAACTTGACTTCGTTGAGTTGGTCATTTCCAACTAGAAGGGCTGCAACAAGCTCACCATCTGCCATGTAAAAGAGAGTTTTAATCGTTTGTTCTTCTGGGACGTCTAGGAAGGTTGCCACTTCATCAATTGATTTAACATCTGGTGTTGCAACACGAGTCACTTCTTCTTCAGCGACAACACGGTTGCTTGGTTTGTACTCGTTTGTTGCCATTTCCAAGTTGGCCGCATAGCTAGATTCACTTGAGTAAGCAATGGTATCTTCACCAGAAACCATCCATTTGAGCAATTCTGCCTTGATTTCTTCTTGCACTTCTGCAGGAATTTCGTCAAATGATGCAACTGACTTGTCCAAGACAACCCAGCGGTCAAGGTCTGTACGAGCAGGTGTAATGGCCATAAATTCTTGGCTGTCCTTACCACCCATGGCTCCACCGTCACCAATGATAGCCTTGAAGTCTAAGCCACTACGAGTGAAAATACGCTCATAAGCAGCCTTGTACTCATCGTAAACACTGTCCAAGCTATCATAGTTAGCGTGGAAGCTATAAGCATCCTTCATGATAAACTCGCGTGTACGGAGAAGTCCATTACGTGGGCGTTTTTCATCACGATACTTAGGCTGGATTTGATAAAGATTAAGTGGCAATTGCTTGTAAGACTTAACAGAATCACGGACAATAGCTGTAAAGGTTTCTTCGTGAGTTGGACCTAGGATAAAGTCTGATTTTTCACGGTTTTTTAGTTTGTAAAGGTCTTCACCATAAGTTTCGTAACGACCTGATTCACGCCACAATTCTGCACTAAGAAGGGCAGGAGCCAACATCTCAACGGCACCAATCTTATCGAATTCTTGGCGCATGATATTTTTAGCTTTTTCAATCACACGATTGGCAAGTGGTAGGTAAGAATAAACACCTGCTGAGACTTGACGAACATAACCAGCTCGCAACATAAGAGCATGGCTGATAACTTGAGCATCGCTTGGCATTTCGCGAAGCGTTGGGATAGGCATTTTACTTTGTTTCATAATATTCCTCGATTATCTAAAAAAGAGTCGCATAATGTCATTCCAGGTCACAGCAATCATCAAGACAACCATGATGACCACTCCGGCCAAGGTGACATAGGTTTCAATTTCTTGTTTCAATGGTTTGCGGCGGATAGCTTCTAGGATATTGAGCACAATCTTACCACCATCCAGTGCTGGAATCGGAATAAGATTAAAAATCCCGATATTGATGGAAATAATTGCCAAGAAGTACAAGACATTCTCAATTCCATTTTTAGCAGCATCACTACTTTCCTTAAAGATGGCAACAGGTCCACCTAACTTGTTCAAATCCGGTTGGAAAATCAGATTTTTCAGAGCCGATAGGATTCGGAGGGCCGAGTCAGCAGCAGTTGTAAAACCACCTACAAACATGGATAGAAAATCTGACTTAATTCCTGGTTGAACACCTAGAAGGTAACGGCCTTGACTTTCTTCCGGAGTAACAGTGACTTGTTTGTCACTACCATTTTCAAAAATAGTCACATCCAAGGTCGGGGCCGTCTTATCTTTGGTTTCTGCTTCCACAGCCTGAATCAAACTTTCCCAGTTGCTAATCTCATGTGAGCCAATCTTGGTAATCTGTGCCGTTTCTGGCACTCCCACCTTGGCCAAAGCCCCTTGGGGCATGACATGGAACTGGTTGGTATCGACATCTCTGACACCACCCTGCATGAAGATTAAAATCCAAAAAACAACAACACCTAAGATAAAGTTGTTCATAGGGCCTGCAAAGTTGGTAATCAGTTTTCCCCAGATAGTCGCATTTTGATATTGAACATCTAAGGGGGCAATCCGAACCTCAGTTCCATCTGCTTCCACAACCGTTGCATCGTGATCCACTGCAAATGTTTTTTCTTCTTCTAGAACCAAGCCCTTGATAAAGAGCTTGTCTTCAAAGTCAAACTGGGTCACCTGCATAGGAAGAGCTGTTTGGTCCAATTTTTTACCTGAAAGATTGATGCGTTTAACCTTACCGTCATCAGTAAGGGTCAAACTGACAGGAGTACCTGTCTTGATTTCAGTCGTATCATCACCCCAACCGGCCATACGAACATAGCCACCCAGAGGCAAGATTCGAATGGTATAGGCCGTTCCATCCTTACCAATATGAGCAAAGATCTTGGGTCCCATGCCAATGGCAAATTCACGCACTAGAATTCCTGATTTCTTGGCAAAGTAGAAGTGTCCGAACTCGTGCACCACTACAATAATCCCAAAAACCAGAATAAAGGTTAAAATTCCGAGCATAGTATTTCCTCCGTCTTTTGATTAAAAGAGTCCAAATAAGTGCATGATTGGAAATACAAGCAACATACTATCGAAACGATCCAAAACACCACCATGTCCAGGAATAAATTTCCCAGAATCCTTAACACCAAAGTGACGCTTGATCGAACTTTCTAGTAAGTCACCAAATTGTCCAGCAATGCTGAAGAAAATAGCAAAGACTGACATCTTGTAAATTCCATACGGAAGAGCAACTGTCCTATCAAAAATCATAAAGACAATTGTTATCAAGATAGCTCCTAAAATACCACCAAAAGATCCCTCAAAGGTTTTATTGGGTGATACCCTTGGCGCTAATTTTCGTTTACCGTATCTCATCCCTACAAGATAAGCACAACTATCTGTTGCCCAAACAATACACAAGGCTAATAGTGCCTTATCTAAACCTGCAATTCTAGCATCTAATAGAGCATTAAAACCAAAGCCCACATAAAAACTCATAGCAAGAGGGAAAACAGCATCCTCAATCGTATAGGACTTGCTAAAAACAGTCGTTCCTAACATAATTGAAATCAATACACTATAAGCAACCACATTCCCATCAACTGGCAAAAAAGTCAGGTAATTCTCCAAGGGAATGGTCAAGGCAAAGGTTGCAAAGAGGGTCAAGAGCCCCTCCATAGTCATGGTCTCTAAACCTCTCATCTTCAAAAGTTCATGCATTGCTAGCATGGCTATGATTCCGATAGCGATCTGAAGCAAAAGGCCCCCAATCATTAAAATTGGTAGGAAAATAGCCAGGGCAATCCCTGCGAACAAGGTTCTTTTTTGTAAATCCTTTGTCATATCTCCTCCTAAACTCCTCCAAATCGGCGATGACGACGATTGTAGGCAAGAATAGCTTCCTGCAAGGCTACCTCATCAAAATCAGGCCACAAGGTATCCGTAAAATAGAGCTCACTATAGGCTCCCTGCCATGGAAGAAAATTACTCAAACGCAATTCTCCACTAGTACGTATAATCAAGTCTGGGTCTCGTAGGTCCTTAGGCAAATGATGGGTAAATAGATAATTGCCAATCAAGTCCTCTGTGATGTCACCTGGGTTGATTTTGGCATCTAAAACATCCTGAGAAATCAACTTAAGAGCCTGTGTAATCTCAGCACGTCCACCATAGTTGAGGGCAAAATTAAGAATTAATCCTGTGTTGTTCTTAGTTAATTCCTCAGCCTTGGTTAAGGCTTCAAAGGTCTGCTTAGGCAGGCGATCTGTCTCCCCAATCATTTGAATCTTAACATTATTCGCATGCAATTCAGGGACATAATTGTCATAAAACTCTACGGGCAAGTTCATGATAAACTTGATTTCCTGATCCGGACGGGTCCAGTTTTCTGTAGAAAAAGCATAAACTGTAATAACCTTAACTCCCAGTTTGTTGGCTGCCTTGGTCACAGTTTGCAATGCTTCCATGCCCGCCTTATGTCCGAAGACTCGCGGTTGCATACGTTTTTTAGCCCAACGACCATTCCCATCCATGATAATGCCGATATGAGCAGGAACCTGTGTCGGAACTTCTACTTCCACAGCCTTATCTTTCTTAAAAAATCCAAACATGATCTTATTCCTATTCAAAAATCTATCGTTTCATTATACCATATTTCCCTATTTTCTTCTATCACTAAGCTATTTATTCTCAGGCACCAGGCTCAGTTTTCAAAAAAATAAGCCGCCTGATTGGGCGACTCAATTTTTTATAGGGAGATTATTATGAAAAAGTTTTAGGAGTTTAAGTTAAGGTCTTCTTAACTTATGCACTTAGTATACACTTCCTAGCTTAAAGTTTCCTTAAGTATTTTTAAAAATCAAGTTTTTCCATTTCTCCTGCCAATTTTTCTTGGATAAACGTGTTTGATAGAGTTTCATTCGGTCTTCATTCTCTAAAAAATGAGGAGTTGGGCGAACTTGAAAATTCAAAATATCATCGAGACCGTATGGATTAAAGAATTCCAAAGCAGATTCTTCATTCAAGCGTAGTCCAACAGCCGTACATCGTTCTGGA
Source organism: uncultured Streptococcus sp. (assembly GCA_963541475.1). Taxonomy (GTDB): domain Bacteria; phylum Bacillota; class Bacilli; order Lactobacillales; family Streptococcaceae; genus Streptococcus. The sequence goes on from CAUTTK010000059.1 coordinate 6,858, forward strand.
TACTTACTCATGGCATCACGGGAACTGGTATAGGGAGCAGTATGAGGGCTGTGCTGGTGCATATAGACTTGATTTTTCAATTCCCACTGGTACTGAGGAAAATCCTCTCGCAGTTTTTTCTCTAGGGACAAGGTTTCCTCATAAGAAATATCTGGATCAAAGAAAATCACATCTACATCTGTTTCATGATCAAAAGGGGATTTGTCTGACAAAAGATTCCAGATAAAATTTCTGACAGAACCTGCTGCCAACCACGCGTCTTTCAGACCAAGGTTTCGGATGATCGTCAGAATAGCCATCATATCCGGATTTTCTCTGAAAGCCTCTAGAATTTCTTGCTTATTTTTCATTGTACTCATACCCCAAATGCTCATATGCCTTAGCAGTCGCCACCCGTCCAGACCGTGTCCGCATGATAAAACCTTTTTGAATCAAGTAGGGCTCATACATGTCTTCAACTGTCTCACGCTCTTCTGCTATGTTCACAGAAAGAGTTCCTAATCCGACAGGACCACCACCGTACATCTCAATCATGGTGCGAAGGATTTTTTGGTCCACATAGTCCAAACCTTCATGGTCAACATCCAGCATAGTCAAAGCCTTATCGGTAATAACATCATCGATAACCCCATTCCCCATTATCTGGGCAAAATCGCGCACGCGCTTGAGGAGACGATTGGCAATACGAGGAGTCCCACGACTACGTAGGGCCAACTCAGATGCTGCCTCATGAGTGATTTCCATCTCAAAAATATCTGCCGTCCGCTCAACAATTTCCGTCAAATCAGCATGGGCATAATACTCCATATGACCTGTAATCCCAAAACGTGCTCGTAGCGGATTTGAGAGCATACCAGCCCGAGTCGTCGCACCAATCAAGGTAAAAGGTGGCAACTCCAAATGAACACTGCGACTGCCTTCACCAGCCCCAATCATGATATCAATGTAGAAGTCCTCCATGGCGCTATAAAGCACCTCTTCCACTGACATGGGCAAACGATGAATTTCGTCAATAAAGAGGACATCCCCAGGCTCTAAGTCATTCAAAATCGCTACCAAATCCCCAGCTTTTTCAATGACTGGACCCGAAGTCTGCTTGAGATTTACTCCCAGTTCGTTAGCAATTACAAAAGCCATGGTCGTTTTTCCCAAGCCTGGAGGGCCAAATAAGAGCACATGATCCAGCGCCTCATCCCGCATTTTGGCAGCTTCGATAAAGATCTGGAGCTGGTCCTTGACCTTGTCCTGCCCAATATATTCACGTAAGTACTGAGGACGGAGTGTGCGTTCTACTAACTCCTCATCCCCCATTATCTCATTATCTAAAATTCTACTCATGGCTCTATTATATCAAAAATCCAAGCCACAAACAAAAAAGCCACCTGATTGGGTGACTCCTAAGTTTAGCACTTATGTGGTATAATATTGTTCGGCACTTCTACACCACCTGCGAAAGGAGGTGAGATAGCCCATGATGGATACAATACTTAAAACTATCATCGGACCAATTGTGGTCGGTGTCGTTCTTCGGATAGTCGATAAATGGCTAAACAAGGACAAATAGTGTCAAAAAGACCCCAAGCTTATTTGGACGTGAGCTTGGGGTCTTTTCTAGCCTATGATATAGAACTAGTACTCAATTCCTTTTTATTATCCCACAGTTCACAAAATTTGTCAAAGGTTTATATTTTCTCGAACCTCTGTACTACAAGACGTTCAAGATTGCGAAAGTTATCGGAAAATGATGTTTAGAAAACTCCCCAAAAGCCTGAAATAGAGCCAAAAAACTCCACCTGATTGGGTGACTCCCGAGTTTAACACTTATGTGGTATAATATTCTACGGCACTGCTACACCGCCTACGAAAGGAGGTGAGATAGTCCATGATGGAACTAATCCTTAAAACTATAGTAGATTGAAATAAGATATGAACAAAGAGATTAGGAAAGTCAAATTAATTTCTAGAAACGTTTTAGAAACCTTAGTGTACTATTCTAGATTCAATACACTATATCATCGGACCAATTGTGGTCGGTGTTATTCTTCGCTTAGTCGATAAATGGCTAAACAAGGACAAATAGTGTCAAAAAAGACCCCAAGCTTAATGTGGAAGTTAGCTTGGGGTCTTTTCTAGTCCATGATATAGAACTAATCCTTAATTCCTCTCCATTATCCCATAGTTCACACATTTTGTCAAAGGTTTACACGGGACTTTGACAGTTATGAAGTAAAAAAATCCTCATAAAGGTTGATATAAG
>CAUTTK010000060.1:0-9079 GCA_963541475.1 uncultured Streptococcus sp.
CAACTGCTCGTGGAGCAGACGGCCGTAGTACTGATATTACATTTACTATTCCTGGTGAAGAACCTGTAACTGTTAATGTAAAAGACGGAAAAGATGGACGTACACCAACTATTGACTTAAATGCCTTAGCAGAAGCAGCAGTAAGACTAAACAATCAAAGAAGCGGAAGAGTAAGAAGAGCATTATCAGACGCCCCATCTACAGCACCAGCACCACAACCAGTAGAGGGTACTCGTATTACAGCATACTATGATAACAATGGTAACGGTAAATACGATCCAGGTGTGGATGAATTAATTGGTACAAGTGATATCTTGAATGGTACAAATGGACGTAATGGTGCAGATGGAGCTTCTGGTACAGATGGTCGTAATGGTGCTGAATTATTAAGTGGACCTGATGCCCCAACAGCTCAAGATGGTAAAGATGGTGATACTTATATCGATGCTACTACAGGAGATGTTTACAAAAAAGAAGGCAGAAACTGGAACCAAATTGGCAACATCAGAGGACCTCAAGGATTACCAGGTCCAAAAGGTGACAAGGGAGAAAATGGTCGAGACGGCTTCACACCAGAAGTAACAGTGACAGACAACCATGATGGTAGTCATACGATTACAGTTACACAACCAGAAGGTCGCCCAGCCCTTACAACAATCGTTAAAAACGGAGTAGACGGCCAAACACCAAAAGTCAAAGCTGTTCGTGATGAAGCCAAGAAACAAACCACTCTAACCTTCTACATTGACAAAGATGGCGATGGTAATTACACAGAAGGAACTGACACTCTCGTTCAAACCTCTATTGTGAAAGATGGCCAAGATGGAGCTACAGGTCAAGCAGGTCATGACGGTAAAGAAGTTCTAAATGGCAAAGTAGATCCAACACCAAGAGACGGCAAAGATGGAGACAGCTTCGTTAATACTGTAACAGGAGATGTCTTCGTTAAGAAGAACAATGCATGGGAACAAGCAGGCAACATCAAGGGTCCAAAAGGTGACAAGGGTGAGAACGGAAAAGACGGCTTCACACCAGAAGTAACAGTGACAGATAACCATGATGGCACACACACCATTACTATCACCCAACCAGAAGGCAGACCAGCTGTCACAACAACAATTAAAAACGGAGTAGACGGCCAAACACCAAAAGTCAAAGCTGTTCGTGATGAAGCTAAAAAACAAACTACTCTAACCTTCTACATCGATAAAGATGGCGATGGAAATTATACAGAAGGCACAGATACGATCGTTCAAACATCAATTGTCAAAGACGGACAAGACGGAGCAGCAGGTCAAGCAGGACGTGATGGTAAAGAAGTATTAAACGGAAAAGTAGATCCAACACCAAGAGACGGAAAAGATGGAGACAGCTTCGTTAATACTGCCACAGGAGATGTCTTCGTCAAGAAGAACAATACTTGGGAACAAGCAGGCAACATCAAAGGTCCTAAAGGTGACAAGGGAGAAAATGGTCGTGATGGCTTCACACCAGAAGTAACAGTGACAGACAACCATGATGGTAGTCATACGATTACAGTTACACAACCAGAAGGTCGCCCAGCCCTTACAACAATCGTTAAAAACGGAGTAGACGGCCAAACACCAAAAGTCAAAGCTGTTCGTGATGAAGCTAAAAAACAAACTACTCTAACCTTCTACATCGATAAAGATGGCGATGGAAATTATACAGAAGGCACAGATACGATCGTTCAAACATCAATTGTCAAAGACGGACAAGACGGAGCAGCAGGTCAAGCAGGACGTGATGGTAAAGAAGTATTAAACGGAAAAGTAGATCCAACACCAAGAGACGGAAAAGATGGAGACAGCTTCGTTAATACTGCCACAGGAGATGTCTTCGTCAAGAAGAACAATACTTGGGAACAAGCAGGCAACATCAAAGGTCCTAAAGGTGACAAGGGAGAAAATGGTCGTGATGGCTTCACACCAGAAGTAACAGTGACAGACAACCATGATGGTAGTCATACGATTACAGTTACACAACCAGGAGGACGTCCAGCTCTTACAACAATCGTTAAAAATGGACAAACACCAAAAGTCAAAGCTGTTCGTGATGAAGCCAAGAAACAAACTACTCTAACCTTCTACATTGACAAAGATGGCGATGGAAACTATACAGAAGGCACAGATACGCTCGTTCAAACATCCATCGTTAAAGACGGAGAGAAAGGTGAAGATGGAAAAACTCCTGAAGTAACTGTAACACCAGGAAAAGATGGACATAGTTCTGACATTACATTCACTGTTCCAGGAAAAACTCCGGTAACAGTAAATGTTAAAAATGGCGAAAATGGTCTAAATGGGAAAACTCCAAAAGTTGATCTACTACGTGTTGAGGGACAAAATGGTAACCCATCTCATACAATCGTTACATTCTACACTGATGAGAATGGCGATGGAAAATATACTGTGGGAACTGATGAACTTCTAGGTTCTGAAATGATTAAAGATGGAGCTAAAGGTGCTGACGGACGTGATGGTAAGTCATTGCTCACTGTTAAAGAAGGTAAAGACACAAAAGTTTATCAAGAAGATCCAGCAAATCCAGGTCAACCGTTAACTCCTGACAGACCTCTTGCAGTAATTAGAGATGGGGTAGACGGAAAATCACCAACTGTAACTGCTGCTCGTAAGGAAGAAGTTGATCATAAGGGAGTAGAGATTACTGTCGATAATCACGATGGTTCACAACCGACTACAGTATTTGTTCATGATGGAGCTAAAGGCGAAACTGGAGCGAATGGTCAAAATGGCCAAACACCTACAGTTACAACTCAACGTGGAGCAGATGGACATAGTACAGTTGTAACCATTACAACACCAGGAAAAGAACCAGTAACATTTACAGTTAGAGATGGTCTAGATGGACATAATGGTAACAATGGACGAACTCCTAAAATTGATTTACAACCATATATTAATGGAGAAGATTCCTTTAGAAGAGCTAGAAGAAGTGTAGGAAATAACCCGGATGAAGTATCAGGACATCCTAATTCTAGAGCAACATCTTCTGATAACGCAGATGGTACTCATGTTACAGTTTATTTTGATAATAATGGAAATAATCATTACGATCCGGGAGTAGATGAGTTAATCAGTGAACGTGATGTATTGAACGGAGTTAATGGAGAAAATGGTGCTAGTGGTAGAGACGGACGTAATGGATCTGAACTTTTAAGTGGAAATATTGTACCAACTCCAAAAGATGGAAAAAATGGAGATACTTATATTGATAGTTCAACAGGAGATGTCTATAAAAAACAAAACGGAGCATGGAACAAGACTGGTAATATAAGAGGACCTCAAGGAGCAAAAGGAGATACACCAGAAGTTACAGCTAAACCAGGTGCAGATGGACATAGTACAGACATTACAATTACAACACCAGGAAAAGATCCTGTTACTGTAAATGTAAAAAATGGTAAAGACGGAAAATCTCTAATTGCTAAAAAAGAAGGTAATGAAACTAAAATTTTTGTGGAAGATCCAGCAAATCCAGGTCAACCATTGGATTCTACAAAACCACTTGCCACAGTTTTAGATGGGCTAAAAGGTGATAAAGGTGAAAATGGTGCAGATGGCAAATCACCAGTTGTTACTGTAACAGATAACGGAGATGGAACACACTCTATTACCGTTCGAAATGGAGATGGCTCTGAATCAACTACTAAAGTTAAAGATGGTAAGGATGGTAAAACAGCTACTATCACAACAACAGAAAATCCAGATGGAAGCCATACAATTACTGTAACAAATCCAGATGGAACTTCTAAAGAAACAGTTGTTAAAAACGGTAAAGACGGCAAGACTCCAAAAGTTGAAGTAACAGATAATAACGATGGAACTCACACTGTTAAAGTGACAGATGGAGAAGGTAATATTACAAATGCTATTATCAAAGATGGTAAAGATGGTAAAGCTGCTTCAGCTACAACAAGAGAAAATCCAGACGGAAGTCACACAGTAACAATCACTAACCCAGATGGAACTAAGAATGAATTTGTTGTGAAAAATGGACGTGACGGGGTAGATGGACGTACTCCAACAGCATCTGTTCGTGATAATGGAGACGGAAGTCATACAATCGTTATTACAAATCCAGAAGGTGTGACAACTGAAACCACAGTTCGTGATGGTAAATCACCAAAAGTTACTATTACTGACGAACAAAATGGAACTCATAAGATTTCAGTTCTAAATGGTGATGGAACTACTACTGAAACAATCATTAAAGATGGTAAATCACCAGTAGCCACTGTTACTGACAACCATGATGGTACTTACACAATTCGTGTAGAAAACGGTAATGGTACTGTTTCTGAAACCACAGTTCGTGACGGTAAATCACCAACTGCTAAGGTTGTGGATAACGGAGATGGCACTCACACGATTACAGTTGTGAACTCAGACGGTACAACTACAACAACTACAGTTCGTGATGGTAAATCACCAAAACTTGAAGTGATTGATAACAACAACGGTTCACATACTATTAAAGTGACAGGTGTTGATGGTAAAGAAACAACAACTACAATCTTTGATGGTAAATCACCAAAAGCGAACATCGTTGATAACGGAGATGGCACTCACACCTTAACAATCGTTGATTCTGATGGTCGTGAATACAAATCTATTATCAAAGATGGTAAAGACGGTAAAGATGGCGTTTCACCAACTGTAACTGTTAAAAATAACAACGATGGAACTCACGTTGTTACAATTACTAACCCAGATGGAAGCAAAACAGAAATGGTGATTAAAGACGGCAAAGACGGTAAATCACCAAAAGTTTCTGTTGAAGATAATGGTGATGGTAGTCATACAATCACAATCATCAATTCTGACGGAACTGTGACAAAAACAGTTGTTAAAGACGGTAAAGATGGTCGCGACGGTAAAGACGGCAAAGATGGTAAATGTGGATGCCAAGACAAACCAGTAACACCATCAAATGACAAACCAGTTCCTCCAACACCTAATGTGCTAGAAGGACCAACGTTTGCAATGCCAGAACCACCAGTTTACGAATTGCCAGAATTAAACGGAGGTGTGCCAGGAATGCCAGAAGTTGCTGAAGTACCAGAATTAGATATTCCAACAGTACCAGCACAACCAACACCAGAAGTACCGGTTAAACCTGTGCCAGCGCAACCAACACCAAATGTACCGACACCAGAAGTGCCAGTACAACCAACTCCAGTTGTTCCAACACCGGCTCAACCAGCAACTCCAGTAAATGCTAACCCAGTAGTACCAACTACAGTTAAAGAAAACCATGGGGACAAATTACCTGAAACTGGAAGCCAATCTGATTATATCTCTGTTCTTTTAGGTAGCGGTATTCTATTGAGCCTATATGTAGGACGAAGAAAAGAAGATTAATCAGCCAAAAGCAGTCACTAATTTCTCGAAAGAAGATGATAAGTGATAGATATCGAATGAAAGAATATTCTTAGAATGATTTTCCTATAATGGAAAAGACTGCTAAAAACCTTGAGTGGTAACGCTCAAGGTTTTTTTGGATGGCTGATGTTTGTCTGAAAATCTTGATTGAGTCTAAAAATGCCACCCTATTAGGTGGCTATAATTGATTTAGACTTTCTAAAATTTTCTATTTTTTACTGAATCGCATTGACCAAGTCTTGAGCTTGTTTTTCAAGTGAATTTAGGACTGTTTCTTCAAGAACCAATTTTCCGTCTGCCCAAGCAGAGTTGTTAACACGTGCAGCAGTGAAGTCGCCAACGACTTGTGTACGGATAAATGGCAAGAGGTCTTTGTAGATAGCAAAGAGTTTATCGTGACCTGTATTGGCTACAGATGATACTGTAATTAACTTGTCTTGAAGGGCAGAAGCTCCACGTGTATCAGACAAGTCAAGGGCACGAGATAGCCAGTCAAGCAAGTTTTTCACTGTTCCAGGGATAGAGGAGTTATAGACTGGAGAGAAGATCCAGATGGCATCAGCAGCGAGAACCGCTTCACGAGCAGCAGCCACTGCTGGATGAGTTGGAACTTCCAAATCTTGACTAAAGAGAGGAAGGGCTGAATAATCAAGGTAGCTAACTTCTGCTTTACCAGAAAGAGCTTTCTCAGCTTCGAGGGCCATTTGGTGGTTGAAAGAACCTTGGCGAAGTGATCCGACGATAAATAATACTTTTTTAGACATGATGTGTCTCCTTTTTTTAATTTTCGAGAACTCTCTCGTTGTTATAAAATATATTACAACAAAATAAAGCAACTTGCAAGAGATTTGCTCAGAGATAATTAAAACTATAAAATTGCAGGATATCTAATCACTTGCGACTGGAATGCATTGGGTTTTCGCAGAGCATTCCTATATTCTCTTGTAATATGATGACATAAGTGCTAAAATAAACAAGAAAACTCGAAAAAGAAACCGTAGAACGGCTATTTTCCTGTATTATTTCATAAATAATTAAAGAAACAATAATGGCATTGAAGAATGCTTCTAAAAGGGGTGAAGATCATGTAAGGAACAGATTAACAAGTGACGGACAAAAGAAATAATAATACACTTGTTAAAGGAGAAAAGATGTTAATAAGAAATTATCGGAAAAATATTGGCCTGATGGCCGGAGTTGAGTTTTTTGCATTTTTAGGGATTACCAGTTTTTGGATTCTCTTTCTCAGTCAAAATGGAATGTCTCTTTGGCAGATTGGACTTCTGGAAAGTATTTTTCATACGACCAGTCTTCTCTGTGAAATTCCATCTGGTATGTTAGCTGATCGCTATTCCTATAAGACCAACCTTTATTTAAGTCGAATAGCAGGAATTGTGTCTTCTATTCTTATGTTGGCTGGGCAGGGGAATTTTTGGATTTATGCGCTAGCTATGGCGATAAGTGCCTTGTCTTATAATTTTGATTCAGGAACAAGCGCAGCAATGGTCTATGACTCTGCTGTAGAGGCTGGACTGAAGGAGCGCTATCTATCCATTTCAAGTTTCATATCAGGAGTGTCAGAAGGAACCCAGTCTTTGGGGACCGTTTTGGCAGGATTTTTTGTTCATGGTCAATTGCACCTGACCTACTATATCATGATTGCCACTTCTATCATAGTTCTTTTCCTGATCTGGATGCTGAAAGAGCCCAGTGTCAAAGTAGAAAAAGCTGATAGTGTGACCATGAAACAGATTATTTGGACTGTTAAGGAAGAGTTGGAGCGAAATCCCATGCTCTTCAACTGGATGATTTTATCTCAGATTGTCGGAACACTCATGTATATGTTTTATTTTTACTATCAAAATCAGTTGCCAGATTTAAGTAGTTGGCAAATTTCAGCAGTTATGCTACTTGGAAGTCTCTTGAATATCCTCGCAATCTATCTAGCGAGTAAGATTGGAAAGAAATATGCTGCCTTGAAGCTTTTCCCTGTCCTCGTCCTGCTGACTGGAGTTACCTACCTGCTGTCCTACTTTGGGACACCTCTAATCTATATTCTGATTTATTTGATTAGTAATGCTCTGCATGCTCTTTTTAAGCCGATTTTTGACAATGATTTGCAAGGGCGCCTTCCAAGTGAAGTAAGGGCAACCATGCTGAGTGTCTATTCTATGATGTTTAGCCTAAGTATGATTGTGTTCTTCCCACTGACAGGGTGGTTGATTGACAATTTAGGCTTTGTGCTAACATTTCTTTATCTAGGATTATTTTTAGTCTTGATTAGCCTTCTACTCCCTGTCTTTTTAGGAAAAATGGCTCAAAGAATGGATGATAAAGTGATTCCATAAAGTAAAAGAACTTACGAAAACTTGAGTACCAAAGCTCAGGTTTTTTAATAGGTTGATTTTAGAGCTGTCTTTACTTTTCTTGCTCGGTTTTAATCAAGAAAAATCTGTTTCCTTTGAAGGAAGAAATAGAATTGGTTTCTTATACTCAATGAAAATCAAAGAGCAAACTAGGAAGCTAGTCGCAGACAGTACTTGGGTACGGCAAGGCGAAGCTGACAAAGTTTGAATTTGATTTTCGAAGAGTATTCTTGCATTCACTTGTAATAAAGCTTAATAGATGGTAAAATAGACGAGTGAAAAAAAGACAAAACAAAGCAAAAAATAATCTACTGTGGCAGTATGGTCTAGGGATGACGATTTTGTTTGTGGTTATCAGTGCTTCCTTTCTGTATCTGGTGTTTTTGGGTATGAAACCCTACCAAACAGCTAAAAGTGAAGGAGAAAAATTAGCTCAGCAGTATGCAGGTTTAGAGCAGGCTGATCAGGTTGATTTATACAATGGCTTGGAATCTTATTATAGCGTTCTTGGTCGCAATAAACAGCAAGAAGCACTTGCTGTCCTGATTGGAAAAGATGACCATAAAATCTACGTTTATCAGCTAAATCAAGGTGTTTCACAAGAAAAAGCAGAAGCGGTTTCTAAGGAAAAAGGAGCTGGTGAGATTGACAAGATTACCTTTGGCCGTTATCAAGACAAGCCAATCTGGGAAGTTAAGTCAGGCTCTGATTTTTATCTAGTAGATTTTGAAACAGGAGCATTGGTCAATAAGGAGGGCCTATGAAACTATCCAACCGTGTTTTAGAAATGGAAGAAAGTGTGACTTTGGCTGCTGGAGCCCGTGCCAAAGCGCTGAAGGCTGAGGGAAGAGATATCCTGTCTCTAACCTTGGGTGAGCCAGATTTCACTACTCCAAAAAATATCCAAGATGCCGCCATTGCATCGATTCAAGATGGGCGCGCTTCTTTTTATACAGTGACCTCAGGTCTGCCAGAGCTCAAGGCAGCGGTCAATACTTATTTTGAGCGCTTTTACGGCTATTCTATAGCGCAAAATCAAGTGACAGTCGCTGCTGGAGCTAAATATTCTCTCTATACCTTCTTTATGGCCGTAATCAATCCGGGTGATGAAGTGATCATCCCAACCCCCTACTGGGTCAGCTATGGAGACCAGGTCAAGATGGCAGAGGGTGTGCCAGTCTTTGTTCCTGCTAAAGAGGACAATCACTTTAAGGTGACCGTAGAGCAGTTAGAAGCAGCTCGCACAGACAAGACCAAGGTTTTGGTGCTGAATTCACCATCTAATCC
>CAUTTK010000061.1:0-8902 GCA_963541475.1 uncultured Streptococcus sp.
GTAGCGGGTGCCCACGGAGGACTTACACCTCAGATATACGACATGCCCGTCGTACGTCAAAAAGGACTTGAGTAATGAACTCAGTCCCTTTCTTTTTTATGGATGACTTACAATCAATTCTAAACCTTGCCCTTCCAAGGTCCAAGATTCAACATCACTTGGTAGGATAAAGTGGCTACCTTTTTGGATTGGATAGTTTTTTCCTTCAACAGTTAGTTGACCTTGACCAGCCAAGACACTGAACAGGCTGTAATCAGCTGTCTTTTCAAAGTCAACTTTCCCATTAATTTCCCACTTGTAAACTGCGAAGAAATCATTAGAAACAAGTAAAGTTGAACGCAAATCATCTGCTTTGATAGTTACAGGACGGCTATTTGCAGGCTCACCAATGTTCAAAACATCAATGGATTTTTCAAGGTGAAGTTCACGCAAGTTGCCCTTGTCGTCCTTGCGGTCAAAGTCATAGACACGGTAGGTTGTATCACTAGACTGCTGGGTTTCAAGAATCAAGATGCCTGCACCGATAGCGTGCATGGTGCCACTTGGTACATAGAAGAAATCTCCAGCCTTAACTGGTACTTTTGTCAACAAAGTATCCCAATTCTTGTCCTCGATTTGCTGGCGGAGTTCTTCTTTTGACTTGGCATTATGCCCGTAGATAATCTCTGATCCCTCATCCGCTGCAATGATGTACCAGCACTCTGTTTTTCCAAGTTCGCCCTCATGCTCGAGTCCGTAAGCATCGTCTGGATGAACTTGGACACTGAGCCAGTCGTTGGCATCCAGAATCTTAGTCAAAAGTGGAAATACAGGTTCTGGACGATTGCCAAACAATTCACGGTGTTCCGCATACAAAGTAGCTAGGTCTGTTCCCTCAAAACGACCATTGGCAACTTTAGAGACACCATTTGGGTGGGCTGAGATGGCCCAATATTCGCCAATTTTTTCACTTGGGATATCATAGCCAAACTCATCACGTAGCTTGGTTCCTCCCCAGATTTTTTCTTGCATAACTGATTGTAAAAATAATGGTTCTGACATCTTAATCTCCTGTCTGATTTTTCTCCCCTCATTATAGCAAAAAAAGAGTTCCATTTGAACTCTTTTTTACATCTTATAAAGTAGGGAGAAAATTTTATAAAAATAGTAACGATATACTTTTTTCTTTGATAGAGACGAACATAAAAGACTCTCGTAAAGCTAGCTGTCACTGGACTTTTTCCCTCAACTCTCATTCAAAAATTACTTTAATGAAGCATCTATTTTCATAAACGAGCAAAACTGAAACCAGTCTTCTTTTTAAATCAAAGCTGTAATAGCCGTCACAAGACCAAAAATAATACCTGGTGCATTGGCAGCAGCAAGGGGAATATCTCTTTCTTTCTTGAAAAGACCGTAGTAAACCCAGAGACTACAGTTGATGGCAGCAACCAAGGGCTGGATGAAATTTCCTTTTTGACCAGCCAGATTGTTCATAATTTGTGGGAAGTAAGACACATACATCATAACAGACATGAAGGTCGCTACCCAACCCAAAACTTTCATTTGTTTTTCAGACATTTTCAAAACCTCTTTTATTTTTTATGCTTTTTATTTTATAATATGATGCAAAAACAAACAAGAGTTTGAGAATTTTGCTATAAAAATGTAAACTATTACAATATTGTGATAAGAAAGAAGAGTGAAGTTAGGAAAAGTATATATAATCAGAAAAACGCATATTATTATGTATTGAAAAATCTTGATACTGGGTGTTTTATTGCTGAAATATTTACTTTATTTTCTGATAAAACTGACTTTTAAGCCAGAATCAATATTTTCCTAAATCTACAACTTGTTGATATCTACTTTCATCATCAATATGATGGGCAATTTCTAACATCATAACAGGAAGAGAAAATAGTAGTTCATGTACCATGAGAGCGTTTTCTTTATCTAGGGTTGCGGTCACTTCATCAGCCAATAACAGATTTTTTCTACGAAGAAGAAAACGTGCCAATTCAATTCTTACTCTTTGTCCCCCAGAAATATTCTCCCCATTATTCTTGATAATAAAATCCAGTCCACCCGTCAATTCAAAATCTAGTTTGACTTGTTTCAAAACAGCAAGCAACTCTTCCTCAGAAAATTCTTGTCCTAAGGTCAAATTATAACGCACTGTATCGTTAAAGAGAAATGGATGTTGGCTAATAATTCCTATACTGGATACAAAACTTGATGTACATTCATTAACAGTTGTAACGCCTATAATTTCTCCCTCATCTGCTATTTCTTCTCCAGTAATGAGTCGAAATAAGGTTGACTTACCACAACCACTCGGTCCTTTGATTAAAACTTTCTGACCTGCTTGAACATTCAAATTTAGATGAGTAAAAAGTTGTCTGTCACCATAGGATTTACTTAAATTTTTAATGTGCAGAGCATTCAATTCTTGCGCATCTTTTTTATCTATCTGTTTTACATCTCCAATTTCTAATACTCCAAAAATCTTATCTGCTGTCGTTTTTGCCCCTTGTATATCTACAGCATCATACATAATAGTCTGAATAGGGCTCACTAGCTGACCTGCTGCGATGTACATGGCAACAAGACTTGCCACTGACACTTTCTGCCCAGCCATAGCAAAGTAAAAACCTAAAACAAGTGGTAAAACTTGGCTTAAAAAGACCATGAAACCGTTGCAAAAGAAAATAATATTATGGGTAAAGCAAAATTTTTGAATGGCTAGTTGATAATTTCGATTAATCTTCCAAAATCTGTTCTGATTTTCAGAAATTGCTTGATTCATGAGTAGAGTATGTGCTCCTCGGATACTATCAGATACTTGATTATGCACTTCTACTCTGCCTTGAGCCATGTCATCACCAGTATGTTTGAGTCTTTTATTCATCAAGAACTGAGGAATAGGACGTAAAATAGTGAAAAAGACAAAAATACTACCTAGTAACAAATTTTGCGAAATAATATAAATCGCTGTTAGTAATGCTACAAAGCTCCAGCAAATGATATTGACGTATTTTTCTAAGTAATTATCCCCCAAATACTCCATATCTTGTGTGAGCATGGTGATTTTTTCATCTTCGTTAAAATCTTTATTTATCATCAGCTTGTCAAATAAATCTGCCCTCATATTCATTTGAATTTCACGTCGAAAAACATTATGTGTATGATTACAAAAGAGCATTAAGCTATACAAGACGAAGTATACTGTAAATCCAAAAACAGCAAACTGTATGATTTTAGAATAAGTCAGTTCTCCTTGATTTAAGGACAAGGCTTGTGAGACGACTAAGGGTTGAGCAAGAGCCAAACCTCCATTTGCTAGTGCACCGATGATAGTATAAAACTTCGTTTTCTTATCCAGATAGTGAAATATTTTATTCATAATGCCCTCCTAGAAAAAGAGAGAGGCTAGCACTCCTCTCCATTTTTATTATATAAACTTAACAAATATTACAATTGTTGCTTACAACTTCAGTTTTTTTTACAACCTTTTTGTTTTTCTTGATAGACATTTTTGCTTACCCCTCTCTAGTCCACATCTAAAATATCTTCATAGCATCCAGCAATAGCATAAAGTACTAGATTTTTACGAATTTTCTCTTGCATATTCTTACAAATAACAGAAGAGCTTAATTCCGTAATATGCTTGGTCATTGGACAAAAGCCTGATTTACAAATCAAAACAAAGGGACATGTTTTACAATCTTCTCTAACAGATAGAAATCATCCTTTCATATGAATCTTGTTTTATACTGTTATATTTTTATTATAAGATTTTAGAAAAACGCTGTCAATTGTTTTATATGCAATTGCTTTATATTAAAAAGACCGGATTTGTGGGTCTTTTTCATTTCGTTAATTTTTCTCTAAAATATAACTACCTGCTACAATAGTAAAGAAAGGAGAAATTTTGACAAATCATCACAAGAATAAATTAGAAAATATCAAAATAATGACTATCGGCTATGCCAGAGTTAGCTCAACAGATAATCGGCAAGAATTGGGGTTATCTGTTCAAAAAGAGGCACTCAGCTTTTGCGATAAACTCTATATCGAAAAAGACTCAGGCGGAAATCAAGAGCGACCGAAGCTTGATAAAGCGTTAAAATTAGCCAAAAGTTATGCTAAACAAGGGGTTAAAACAAATTTTGTCGTGTATAAATTGGATAGGCTTACCAGAAAGATGTTTCACCTCTCCGCTATTATTGAAGATTTAACCAAGAATAACATTCATCTACAATCTATTCATGAAAATATTGAAACAGATTCCTTAACTGGAAAGTTCTTTTGTTTGATGTTGGGTTATGTTGCAGAATGGGAGCTTCAAGCTATTTCTGAACGCACTAAAGACGGACTCCGTAAAGCGAAAGAAAAGGGTGTGAAACTTGGTAATAAAGAGTTGCCTAAAGATACCGAAAAACAAATAATCGAGCAATACCTACGAAAAGAATTGTCTGTGCGCAATATTGCGAATCAGCTGAATATTTCCACCGCAACCATATATAATGTGCTAAGGCGCAATAGTATTCAAATAAATAGAAAAAATCACCTATAATTGATTGACAAATCCTTAGAAAAATAGTACATTAAACCTATCAACAGTTTTAGCAAACGGTCGTTTGTTAAAACAATCAAAGTTATCAATAAAAATATTTCAAATGCTGATTTAATAAGGTTTTAGTTACCTTGTTGAATTGGCATTTTTATTTTTTCATTGTTTTAGTTGACGACCGTTAACTAAAACAAGCTCAACCCCTATTGTAGCAGGGATTTTTTGAGTGAAAAATAAAAAATGGAGGTTCTTTATGGGACTTAACGACTTAAAAGCCGACTCAGTTGAGGTAACAACTAAACTTTCGGTTTCTGATATTGGCGTGATTCTTCAAGAAATTTGTGCCGAGTGGAAAACAATTCCAGAAGCTATTCAGAGTAGTTCGGGTGCATTAGCTGATTTTGATGATAGAGCTGATATAGAAATCGTCATTAAAGATAAAGCTGGCTTATTCTCTCCGCAATTTTATGCAGTTCAGATTTATGTTTACCAACTTGAGAATGAATGCGGGCTTCAGCTCATTGCTTTAGGTACTTCTGGATTTTCGAAAATGTGGTATGGTTTTAATGGCGCGATAAAAATGTCTGAAAGCATTAAACGCCGTGACGCCATTGCGGAACGAATTATGCAATATAGTTCGAGATAGAATAGAAAGAGGTTTTATTATGGGAAATGTTAATGCTTGGGTTTGTGCTTGCGAAAGAGAGCGTGGAGCTGGAAATAAATGTGAACATTGCAGGCATGCTATTGTGAATGATTTCAGCAATCATATGTGTCAATACTACGGTCAATGCCAAAAGAAATTCGGTTGGTGATAAATATGATTAAACTAATCCAAAAACTCATTTCAGCAACTATTGAATGTCCTATTTGTGGACGAAAAACAAGCGACCGACCAGAACGGTGTAGTCATTGCGGTAATAAACTATAGGAGCATAAATATGACTGAAAAATGCACAAAATGCCAAGAAGTTTTATGGTTTTATGCAGAAGATAGAGCGCGTGGTAAAGTAATAAAAGTTTGTAAAAATCCTAATTGTACAATGTATAATTTTCAAATCTCCTTTAGTGAACGATAGTTGAATACATGAAAAAGACGGCTCATTTGAACGAGCCCACTGAAAAAGTCATCAACTTGATGGCTTTTTTTTGTTATACTAGAGATGAGGTGAAATCATGCTTGATAATCAGTTAACTATGGATGTCAGTCCTTATTCTAGTTTGTATAATATCGTGGTTCCTAAAACCCACTTTTTACGTCAGCTAACTGAACTCTGTGATTTTAGCTTTATTTATGATGAACTAGAAAAGAATTATCATCCCGATTTTGGGCGTAAAGCTTATTCACCGATTATGATGTTCAAATATCTCTTGTTGAAAGATATTTATAAGTTATCAGATGTCGATGTGGTGGAACGTTCCTTGTCAGATATGGCCTTTAAATTTTTTCTTGGTCTAGCTCCGGAGGATTCTGTTATCGAACCATCCTCTCTAACAAAATTTAGAAAGCTAAGAATTAAAGATAACAATCTGCTCGATGTATTGATTCAGAAATCTGTTCAAATTGCACTCGAACACAACTTGATTAAGAGTAAGATCCTCATTGTGGATGCGACTCACACCAAAGCTCATTATAATCACAAGAAGCCCCAAGAAATTCTTAGGGAACGTTCAAAAGCTTTACGTAAAACGATTTATCAACATTCAGAAGATATTAAAATAGAATTTCCAAAGAAACCTCAGGAAGATAAGCTTGAAGCAGAGTTGACCTATACAGAGGAGTTAATGGCTGTGGTTGAAAAACACGAGGAACTCTTAGCCCTACCAGCTGTTTCTCAAAAGTTCAATTACCTAAAAGAAGCTGTTGAGGACGACTTAGAATATTTGGAAGCATCTGTTAAGGAGGAGGCTAGACTTGGACATAAGACAGCCGACACCTCTTTCTATGGATATAAAAGTCATATCGCTATGACGGATGAACGGATTATTACTGCTTGTGTGGTCACTTCTGGCGAACAAAGTGATAGGAAATATTTACCTGAGTTATATGCCAAAACAAAGGAAAATAGTCTGGACATCGAAACTATTATTGGTGATGCGGCTTATTCAGGAAAGGACAACATTCAACTAGCCCGCAAAGAAAAGATTCATTTGGTGTCAAAACTGAACCCTTCTGTTTCAAAAGGTTACCGTAAAGAAGAGCATGCATTTGAATTTAATAAAGACGCAGGGCTATTTGTCTGTCCAGAAGGACACATGGCTGTTCGCAAAGCAAGGACCGGGAAAAAATATCAAAATAAGAATCAAGTTATCACTCATTACTTTGACATTGAGAAGTGCAAGAATTGCCTTTCCAAGGAAGGGTGTTATCAGGAGGGGGCAAAGTCTAAAACTTATTCAATAATCATTAAGAGTAACGACCATCTTTTCCAGAAGAAATTTCAGGAAACACCTTATTTCAAAGAAATGGCCAGACATCGCTATAAAATCGAAGCGAAGAATGCCGAACTAAAACAGAGACATGGCTTTGATGTCGCACGGGCATCAGGTCTTTTCAACATGGAGTTACAGGCAGCCACAAGCATCTTCGTGGTCAATATGAAACGAATTATGACCTTAATAAATACAAAATAACCGAGGAATTCGCTCAAATTGATGAGTGATTTCTCGGTTTTCATTTTATTAAAAGTAAGAGGCTTACTTTTTCAGTGGGCTCTCCACAGATTGCAGTCTTTCTTTATTTTCTGGCTTGATAGCGACTGGTTATAATGAAAATCACGGTAAAGACCAACATCATGACACCATAGACAGGCAATGTTTGTCCTGTTAAGGTTGAAATTTCAAGCAGTTTTTGAATTCTTGGGAAGAGAGCTGTGGCTAGGAAGCCTCCTACTGACCAGACAATCAAGAGGACACGCCAGAGGGTAAATGGCATGCAGGCTCTAAATACGGATAAGAAACCAATAGACCCCAAGAGATAATAGAGTAGAGTTGAGATTTCTAACTCAGACCAACCTTGGCTCGCGCCAAATATTTTCACAAAGAGAACGCTGAATACAACCATGAGAGCGCTTGGTAGGGCACGAAGCATGGATTTTCTGAGGAAGTTTGGCTCAACAGGTTTGATATTTCGTTCAAAAGTCAGAACGAATGGTGGGAAACCTTCCACGAACTGGTCAATCATGGTAATCTGGATTGGAATGAAGGGGAAAATCAAGATCCACTCAGACCGACCTAGTAAAGCACTGGCTATACAGATGACCGCTAATAGGAATGAATAGATGGTCTTTATCAAGAAAATCGGGGCGATATGGGCAATGTTATTGACCACACGACGACCTTCAAAGAGAATCTCAGGAACATCATTGAAGTCCGAGTTCAAAAGAACCAAATTAGCAATCTGACGAGTAGCAGGATCCCCTTCCGCCATTACGATGGAACAATCCGCCTCACGAAGGGCCAAGATATCATTAACCCCGTCCCCAGTCATAGCTGTTGTATGCCCTGCTTTTTTCAGCGTTTGGATGATGAATTTCTTTTGATGAGGGGAAACACGTCCAAAAATAGCTGTCTCCTCAGCCATATCAATCAATTCCTCATCAGTGATTTTTGAGCAATCTACATAGCTGTGATAGTCTGCAAAACCAGCCTTTTGGGCAATGCTGGACACCGTAACTGGATTGTCACCAGATATAATCTTGAGTCCCACTTCCTGAGAACGGAGATAGTCCAGCGTCTCAGCTGCTCCTTCTCGAATGGGGTCCAAAATCTCCAGCAAAGCCAGAGCCTTAATATCAGAAGGTTTTTGTGGTTTGTGATGGTCTAGTTTTTCCTGACTGACTGCCAAGACCAAGACACGTGACCCTCTCTCCAAGGCCTCTCTGGCTTCTGGGACTTCAGAGTCCAGCAACATCTCAGGCGCCCCTAAGAAAACTGTCCCCAGACCTTCCAATTCCATGGCTCCCCACTTACGGTCGCTAGAGAAGGGAAGATTCGAAAGCATAGGATAGGCTACCTGACCTTGGAATCGCTGGCGAATAGCTTGGGCTGTTGGATTTTTATCCTCACTGTGGGCCATATAACTGGTCAGGATGCTGGCAATAGCCTCTTCACCATAAGTGTCCGTCAGCGGAAGAACTGCCTCCACCTGCATCTTTCCTTGGGTAATGGTACCCGTCTTGTCCAAACAGAGCATATCCACACGCGCCAAGGTCTCAACAGAGTACATCTCCTGCACCAAGACCTTTTTCAAACCTAGCTTGATAACTGCAGTCAAGAGCGACGTAATGGTTAAAAGGGCAATTCCCTTAGGCAACATTCCCAAAAGGGCTGTCGACGAATTTACAA
>CAUTTK010000062.1:0-8713 GCA_963541475.1 uncultured Streptococcus sp.
CTGATACGAGTTTGAACTTTATCGGAAACGTGGAAGCGCGTGATTTGATGAATGGTGTTGCAGATGTTGTCGTGGCAGATGGTTTCACGGGAAACGCTGTGCTTAAATCCATTGAAGGGACAGCCATGGGAATCATGGGTTTGCTCAAGACCGCTATTACAGGTGGTGGTCTCCGAGCCAAACTAGGCGCCCTCCTTCTCAAGGACAGCCTCAGGAGTTTGAAAAAACAGCTCAACTATTCAGACGTTGGTGGAGCAGTCTTGTTTGGCGTCAAGGCACCTGTTGTCAAGACTCATGGCTCAAGCGATGCCAAGGCTGTTTATAGTACAATCCGCCAGATTCGTACCATGCTAGAAACAGACGTAGTTGCCCAGACTGCGCGTGAATTTTCAGGAGAATAAAAGAGATGACAGAAAAAGAAATTTTTGACCGTATTGTGACCATTATCCAAGAGCGACAGGGAGAAGACTTTGTCGTGACAGAATCCTTGAGTCTGAAAGACGATTTGGATGCTGACTCAGTTGACTTGATGGAGTTTATCTTGACACTGGAAGATGAATTTAATATCGAAATCAGTGATGAGGAAATTGACCAACTACAAAGTGTAGGCGATGTGGTTAAAATCATTCAAGCAAAATAAAGATAAGGAGTTCCAAGGCATTTGCTTTGGAATTTTTCTTTGGTTCAAATGACCGTTTAGGAACAGATTTAGTCTTTCTAGGGACAGTAGAAATCTGAGGACAAATAAGGGATATAATAGAGTCAGAAAAAATCAATCTCCAAAAAGGAGAAAAAAGAAAGAATTTTTATGATGAAAAAATATCTTTATTCTAGTTTATTAGTTCTTGCAGGAGGCGTTCTCCTAGCAAATACTACTGTGACCTATGCTGATTCCCCGTCAGCAAGTGAGAAAGAAGCGATTGCTCAATTAGTTAATCAAGGCAAGATAAAAGCTGAAGAAGCTGATCAAGTAAAATTGATTGGTTTTGAAGATAAAGAAACTCAAACAGAGGGCAATCAAGAGAAGAAAGCTTTCAATCAATATCGTGATCCGAAAGGAACATGGATGCAAACCAATGATAAATGGTGGTTTAAATACGGTTCAGGTGGTTATGCTAAAAATTGGGAACAATTAGATGGCAAGTGGTACTATTTTGATGACCAAGGATGGATGAAAGAAAATACTTGGATTCAACCTGATGGCAATTATTACTACTTATCTGCTAGTGGTGCTATGGTCACTGGTTATCAACGTGTGAATGGTACACCATACTTCTTTAGAGACAGTGGTGTATGGGTAGAAAATCGTGGACAGGCACTTGGTGAATATGCCGAGACATTTGTAGGTAAAATCCCCTATGTTTGGGGTGGGGCAGATTTGGATAGTGGCGTAGATTGCTCAGGATTTACGATGGCTATTCATGCTAAGTTTGATATTTATATTGATAGGACAACTGAAGAACAAGCTATAGGAGGCAAATTCGTATATAGTGGGTCACAACTTCCTGGAGATTTAATATTGTACAATGGCGACCAAGGTTCAAATCAACATGTGGGTATTTATGTTGGTGGTGGCAAGGTAGTTCATGCTCCAGATAGAGGTCAAGATGTTTCTTATATGAATCAATACGGAATGGATCAAAATACAATCCGTAGATATTGGTAACATTGTCTAATTTTTCACAATATTATTGACTTTGACAATGAAAAGTATTAGAATATAGCTAAATAAAGAGGGAAGTCCTCTTATAGCTATTCAATAAAGGAGGAAATGGCTATGAAAAAATCTAAACTACTCACTCTTGGTTTGCTTGCAGGTGCTGGTCTACTTTTGTCTATCAACCAAGCACAGGCTGCAGATACTTGGGTTAAAAATGGTGCTGACTGGAATCTTTCTCAAGATGGCAGCCTCGCTAAGGATAAATGGGTGCAAAATGCTGGTTCTTGGTACCACTTTGACGGTTCTGGTAACATGCAGACAGGCTGGCTCAAAGACGGAAATACATGGTATTCCCTAGCAGATAGTGGCGCTATGCGTACTGGCTGGTACAAGGAAGGTAGCACATGGTACTCACTAGCAGATAGTGGCGCCATGCGTACAGGTTGGTACCAAGAAGGGTCTACATGGTATTACCTCAAAGGCAGTGGTGCTATGGCAACAGGATGGGCGACTGCAAATGGTAAATGGTCTTACTTTGAAAAATCAGGTGCTATGGTTGCGGATAGAGCTGTTCCAGCCAGTGATGGGGAAAGTTATGTCATTGGTAAGGATGGCTATCTAGCAAATAGAAAAGATGCTGGATACAATATTCATGATATTGTCAAACTTGGAGATGGGCAAGAATATTTGCTAAATGCTAAAGGTGACGATGTTATTATTGAAAAAAATGCTTGGTATATCAGACCAGAGTTCAAGAAGTTTTCTAATAAATATGGGGATGAGGTTGCAAATACTACCTTAGCTTTAGTGGATAATAAAGAAGAAGGACAAGAAATTGATTCTAAGGCGGTTGTACAGAACTTCCAAAACTTACCAAATCGCTACTACTTTGATGAAAATGGACATCGTGTGGTTAATATCCCAGCAATGACAACCTATTCAGAGATTAAAAAAGTTGGCAATGATGTCTATTTAGAAAATCCAGGTGCACGACTTCGTCTTGGGGCTACCAGCTTTACAATCAATAACAATAAACTATACTATTTAGAAAATGAACAAGGTAAGCTCAAAACAGGTTACTTTGTATTAATTGATGATGGTATGGCTACAACCCACTATCACTTCCTAGCCTATGCGGACCAATCTGGTGAAATTCTTAAGATGAAACGCTTGCCATCAGGAGTTTCAGATTATCTTGATAAAGAAATTGATGGTTTATATGGTGAAAAAATCAAAATTGAATCTCCACACTCAAACGAATATTATAAAGTGGTTGTGGTTAAATAAAAATAATATCTTCACAACTAATTGTTAACACTCTAACCAATATACCATTTTCAGGAGGCTTTAGATTTCTTGTATTTCAAAAGGAAACTAAAGCCTTTTGTAGATGGAGCAGGGGATAGAGTTATCTATAAAATAATGAAAAGGAGTCTGTCATGGAAATGAAAAATACATTTGTAGAATTAGAACAATTTGAAGAGTTAACCCCAGAGGTATTGGAGGAAGTGAATGGTGGAGGGATTTTTGAAGATACTGTAGAATGGTGCAATAAATTATTTGGTACGGGTAGACACTTTGCTTAAATTCACAGTATTCGTTAGAGATTAGATTTATTTATGATTATTTTAGAATTCTTAGTTTCTGTGATATATATACTATTGGTAGTTATTTCAACCATGGTGCCTACTATTTATTTGGGTGCTCAAATTTCCCCAGAATTTTATAAAAAACGTTATTGGGTCCTTGTATTTTTAATTAGTTTATCTGCTCGTCAAACATTTGGAGAATTATTTCATATAGGAATCATTCTCTTCTTTTATTGTATTTTTTTACTAGTATTGCACAAGAGAAAAGGGGAATCTCTTTTCCTTTCTCTGTATCTTTTTCTCTTCTTTCAAAGTATTCGATATTTATTTTTGACAATTTGGATTCGTGTATTATCTGGTGAGCCTTGTTGTTTTGTAGATTCGTTTTCCACCTTATATAGATCTGTATTTGATTTATTATCAATATTTCTATGTTGTAAAATAATGAAGCGTTGGTCTTTGGGTTTGGATTTATTCTTTTCAGATGCTTTCAAAACCCACTATCATAAGAGTTTTTTCATTATCCTACCTCTGACTGGATTTAGGATATTCTCTTCATTCATGACCAATAGAAATAGTTCTTTCTACGTTCGTTTTGACACGACCATTTCCCTTCTGATTTTCATTCTCTTTTTCTCTTGGCTCTTTTATATCAAGCATTTGGAGCAGGTTTATCGTGATGAGCAGACCATTCAGAGACAGGAAGATGAAAATCGTTCCTTGCAAGGGATGGTGGATAAGCTGGGTCATCTCTATGATGAAGTTCGAGGTTTCCGTCATGATTTTGCAGGGATTGTCGCTAGCATGGAGCCTGCTATAGCCAATCAAGACATGGCTGAGGTGTCTACCATTTATCAGGATGTTTTTCTAAAGACTAATGAAAAGCTGAGAAAGGCAGATTACACAGCCTTTAATCTTCACAATATTCATGACATAGCCATTCGTAATACCTTGGCAAAAGCTATGATTGTGGCAGATAAGCAAGGAATTCATTTTAGTTTGGAGACGGTGGGGGTCGTAGAAGAGCTGGCTTTGCCGATGTTGGAGGCTATTCGGATCCTCTCTATCCTCACTACAAATGCCTTAGAGGCAGCCAGTGAGGCGGAAAATCCGCAGATTCGGGTTGCTTTATTGGCAGGCGATAGGAGTGTCCGTTTTATCATTGAAAACACTCGTAAGAAAGAAGAACTGAATCCCAGCATTCTCAGTCAAAAGGGTTATTCGACCAAGGGAAACCACAGTGGACTGGGCTTAGCAACCTTGGAGGATATGGTTTTTCATTATGATTTAAACTTAGATACCCAGCTAGGAGAGACGACCTTTAGACAAGATTTAGAATTGCCATTTAAGGATGAGAAACGAGGGGGAGAGGAATGAGAATTTTAGTTTTGGAAGACGATAGAGTCCAGCAAGGACGGATAGAGCAGACTTTACTAGATATTGGTCGCTCTCGCAATTTGAGATTAGAAATTGATATTGCCAAAAACTATGGAGATGTTGAAAAGTATTCTCAGTATTTTGACCATTACCAGCTCTATTTATTGGATTTAGAGATTGATGGAGAGCGTGAACGGGGCTTTCAGGTTGCTCAACAGGTTCGGGAGCAGGATCCTTTTACAAGCATTGTCTTTGTGTCTACGCACTCGGAGGCCTTGCCTCTAGCTTTTCGCTACCACTTGTCTGCCTTGGATTTTATTTCCAAGGATCAGTCTGAGGAGGCCTACCGTCATCAGCTGGAGCGCTGTTTGGACTATGTACTAGCAGTGGATAAGAGGGAAAATATGCGTCTCTTCACCTATAGTTTTGAGGGGAGACGGGGCTTTACTCTGCCCTACCATGAGATTTTAGCCTTTGAAACTTCAGTGGAATCCCATCGTATCAAGGTCTATTATGCCAATCATTCTATCAAGACCATTTATGGCAGTCTCAAAGATATTGCTGCCAAGGCTGAAAAAGATTACTTTGTCTATGCCAATCGCAATACGTTGATCAGTTTACAGGCCATTGAAGAGATGACTGCGACAGAAGTGACCCTGTTAGAAGGCTTGCACTTCCCTGTATCACGAACAGCCAGAAGAACACTAAAAAAACACCTTAATGTCTAATATCTGTTAGATTTGAATGAAGTTATCAATAAGAATGTCGGAAAATTTTCTGATATTCTTATTTTTTTGAATTCTTTTTCGAATAGATAAGTGAGAGGAAAAAAGGAAAGGAGCCTATTTCATGTATCTACCAATTTTTTATCCGTGGTTTATTAAGTTGTTTTTTAAATAAAATTTAATTTAGTTGTTCATTTTTGAAATTTTTTTCGAATAGATAGGTAAGAGGAAACAGAAAGGAGCCTGGTTTATGTATCTATCAATCTTGTATCCGTGGTTTATTAAATTGTTTTTTAAATAAAATTTAATTTATTTGTACATTTTCGAAATTTTTTTCGAATAGATAAGTAAGAGGAAACAGAAAGGAGTTTGCTTCATGTATCTACCAATTTTCTATTCATGGTACATTAAATTATTTTTTAAATAAAATTTAATTTGGTTGTACGTTTTCGAATTCTTTTTCGAATAGATAGGTAAGAGGAAAAGGAAAGGAGCCTATTTCATGTATCTACCAATCTTGTATCCATGGTTTACTAAATTATTTTTCAAATAAATTTAATTTAGTTGTACATTTTTGAATTGTTTTTCGAATAAATAAGTGGGAAGAAAAAAGAAAGGAGCCTATTTCATGTATCTACCAATTTTCTATCCGTGGTTTGCTAAATTATTTTTCAAATAAAATTTAATTTGGTTGTACGTTTTCGAAATTTTTTTCGAATAGATAAGTGAGAGAAAACAGAAAGGAGTCTGGTTTATGTATCTACCGATTTTCTATTCATGGTACATTAAATTATTTTTTAAATAAAATTTAATTTAGTTGTACATTTTCGAATTATTTTTCGAATAAATAAGTGAGACGAAAAGGAAGGAGACTACGCGATGTATTTACCAATCTTATTGCCATGGTTTATCAAATGGTATTTAAAATAAATGAAATTTACCTGTTCATTTTAAATCACTTCTCAAATAGATAAGTGAGACGAAAAGGAAGGAAAAGGAATTCAGTAATTTATCTATTCTGGTTTTTAAAATGGTTTAAGAGCCAGAAATCGTAAACTAAAAAATAGAAATAAAGGAGAAAAAAGATGACAAATTTTGACAAAATGGAACAGAACTTTGTAGCTCTTACAGAAGAAGAGTTGATGAATGTAGATGGGGGGATTGCACCACTAGTAGTTGCGTTTGGAGTAGCTGCGTTTAAAGGTTTTTCTGTAACAGGAGGGGCTATTATACTAGGAGCAGGTCTTTATCAAGTTGGAAAAAATCTAAAATAAAACTTTGGGTAAGTTTTATGAATATAATGTTAAAAAAAATATATGTAGGATTTGCTTTAACAGCTTACAGCATATTATTAATTTATTCTCTACTTAATTTAGAAAAGGTATCGTTGGAGAGCTGTATTTTGTTAGTAGCATTGACATACTATATTAATAAAAAAGAAATATTTAAATTAAAAGTAAATAAGAACAAGGAGAACTTAAAATGAATATTTTAGTAAATGATCATCAGTTTACAGCAATGACAGAAAAAGAACTAGCAACAGTTGATGGAGGAGTACTTCCTGCAGCGGTAGTAGCAGTTCCAGTAGGAATCAAGGTTGCAGGGTATGTTGTCGGTGGTTTATCCGCTGTAGGGCTAGCTGCATGGGGTTACTTCAGATAAGATAAAACACTGTGGAGAAATCAATGAATTTTTCAAACGAATTTGCGGCTATTATTATATCAGCTTCAGGGATGGTAGGTTTATTAGTGGGACTCACTATTGGCTTAGCTAGTATTATTTAAAGAGGGGTATAACATGCAAAATTTGAATCAATTTGAAATCGTAGAGCAAAGTGAATAAGTTGAAGTAGGTTTATTGATTGTTATCGAAGGATTATTACTTCCTGCTGGTGGAGCAGCTTTAGGGTATTATGCGAATAGACCATAATCTGATTGTTGCCAGAGAGGCATTTCTATGTTTTTAAAAAAAGAAGTGATATTATTAGGGGTATTGTTATCGCTACGTATTATTTTTACTATCGTTCAAATTTTAATTGACTATAAAATATTATCAGGACAGTATAGTGTAAATTTTATGGATATTTCAGAAGTATTTACTTATCCAATACTCATTTTAATCATTTACATAGTAATAAAATATAATACAAAGGAGTAATGACGAACATGAACTTAGAACAATTCTATCAATTATCTGACGATGAATTAGTGGGAACAAAAGGTGGTTTTGGTCTTGCGGAAGCAGTTGGGATTGCAGGAGTACTGAATGCTGCTGTACAAATTTTTAATGCTGGTTACAAATTCGGTTCAGATTTTGCTCGTCGTGGGCGTTAGATAATGAACAACCGCAACCTTAATCTCAATACATTGTTACCTAAGCTAGCCACGATATGTCCTTTGTTGGGAATAACTCTTAATGTCGCGCTTCATGTGATTCGTACAGGTTCGTTAGTATCCTTTAATTGGCAATGGACTTTAGTTGGTTTGCTTTTCGCAGGATATTTTGGTATTTTTCGTAAAGATTTGTCAAAAAATAATCAAAACTATAAATGAAGAACATGAATCAAAAGGATTTTGTGTATATGAATGGTAGCGTTTTTCCGCCATTCTTGTCAGGTAATTAGGGGTTTCTTATGAAAACATTTTTATTAGGATTCGCTGAGGGTTATTTTACCGTATCGCTCATAATCTACATCGCAACGTATTTGATGTTAAAAAATCCGATCAATACCTTATTTTATCCAGAAATTTACCCCGTTTTATTTGGGCTCTTTTATCTAGGATATAAGGTCAATAAAAAGCGAGTAGAGTAAACAGTTAAGAATGACTTGTTAGTCTGCGCTGAAAATAGCTAGGCTAGAATCTAAGAATGCATCACATTGGAGTTTAATATGAAATTTGTTAAATCAATACTGAAAGTTTGGCCTGAAATCATGGTATTACTTAGTTCAATGTCTTATATCATCATCAGATTAGTGGCTGACATAAATAAAGTATCTTTACCTACTTGGTTTGATAATTCTAATATACCCACGATTGCATTATTTATGATGGTCTTCATTCTTTTATATAGAAGTAAAGAAAAAAAGAATAGATAAATTTGAAGCAGTAGACGCTCTATAGGGTACAGGTGTCTTATAGTAACGAATCAAAAAAAGGAGTAACTATGAATCGTAATTTAGAACGGTGTTATCTATTCTGAATATGAATAGATTATACCATAGGTGGCTTAGAAATAGCAGGGACATTAGAAATTGAAGTAATGAATAGGATGTCACAAATGTTACTATCAATGATTTATTTGTTCCAAGCTTGCCTAGGGTGTCAGTAAAAAATCAATTTCCTTTCATACCATATTTTTAG
>CAUTTK010000063.1:0-8403 GCA_963541475.1 uncultured Streptococcus sp.
AGACCGATAAGGACAACTGATAGCCATTGAGAGACTCGAAGGCCAAAGAACATGAGGCTATCTGTCCGCATGCCTTCGATAACCATACGACCGAAACCATACCAAATCAAGTAAAAGGCAGTGATATGACCTCGTCTAAGGCTCTTCCATTTTCGTCTCAATATCAAAATTAAAGCAAATCCAAGCAGATTCCATAGAGACTCATAAAGGAAGGTAGGCTGACGGTAGCTCCCTTCAATATACATTTGGTCACGGATGAAGCCAGGTAGATAATCCAGATTATCCACTGCAGCCCCGTAGGCTTCTTGGTTAAAGAAATTGCCCCAGCGTCCCAAACTTTGGGCAATCATGACGCTAGGCGCCGCGATGTCTAGAAAATCCCAAGTATTGATAAGTTTGCGATCAGCAAAGATATAGAGAACAAGAGCCCCTGTAATCAAACCACCGTAAATGGCCAAACCACCATTCCAAATGGCAAAAATCTCTCCTAAATTCTGACTATAGTAATCAAGACGGAAAATGACATAGTAGAGACGAGCTCCTAAAATAGCCAGAGGAAAGGCTACTAAGATAAAATCTAAAATATCGTCTGGTATGATCTTCTTTCTAGGCGCTTCTTTCATGGTCAAATAAACCGCAAGAATCAAGCCTGTCACAATACACAAGGCATACCAACGAATGGCTAGAGGGCCAAGATGAATAGCAATTGGATCAAGCATCATGCACCTCGTTTTGAGCAATAAGATTTGTCAAGCGTTCTTCGAACAAACGAGTCGCATCAAAGCCCATTTCCTTAGCACGATAATTCATGGCAGCAGCCTCAATCACGACCGAGATATTACGACCTGTTTTCACTGGAATGCGGATACGAGGAATAGATACGCCCGAAATTTCTAATTCCTCTGCATTGTTACCAAGACGATCAAAGGTCTTATGCGTATCATAGTTTTCCAAGTAAACAGCCAGCTGAACCTGTGAAGAATCCTTGACCGCACTCGCACCGTAGAGGCTCATAATATCGATAATCCCAACCCCACGAATTTCAATCAAGTGCTTCAAGATTTCAGCAGGTTCTCCCCAAAGAGTTAATTCATCCTTAGAATAAATATCTACCCGATCATCGGCTACCAAGCGGTGACCACGTTTGACAAGCTCCAGACCTGTCTCACTCTTACCGATTCCACTATCACCTTGAATCAAGACACCCATCCCATAGATATCCATCAAGACTCCGTGAACACTAGTACGTTCCGCCAAACGAGAATCGAGGTAATTAGATAACTCTCCAGACAAACGACTAGTAGCCGTACGGCTGGTTAAAATAGCAATCTTACATTCTCTAGCAGCTTTTAACATTTCCTCTGGAACCACCAAACCACGGGCAACAATGACCGCAGGTGTCTCAGGTAGAAACATTTTTTTCAAAACTTCATAACGGCTGTTAGAAGGCATGCCAATCAAATATGACCACTCCTTCATCCCCAAGAGCTGGATCCGTTCTGGAGTATAGTAATCAAAATAGCCTGTCATTTCAAGACCAGGTCGCGTAATATCCGCTGTATTGATTTCCTTTTCAAGTAATTCTGGTTCGCCATAGACAATGTCTAGTCTAAGCTTTTCAATCACTTCTTTTACTAAAACCGACATCATTTCCTCCTTCAAATGAGTTCTTCTCTCTATTATATCAAATTGTAGGAGGATATTTCAGATTTTTGCAGGCTTTGGAGTATTTATTTAAAAGAAAAAGGACTAGATTTCTCTAGCCTTTCATTTCTAATTAGAATTTTTTACGTTTACGAGCTGCTTCTGATTTACGTTTACGTTTTACAGAAGGTTTTTCATAGAATTCACGTTTGCGTGTTTCTTGAAGAGTACCAGCTTTAGTAACCGCACGTTTGAAACGACGAAGTGCGTCGTCAAGAGATTCATTCTTACGTACTACTGTTTTAGACATTTTTTTCACTCCCTTCAAGTTCAATATCTATTATATTCTACACGTAAAAGGAATAATTGTCAAGAGGAAACTAAGTTTTTTATTCTTCATAATGATTAATAATATAGTTCACCATCTCCTCCATATCTGCTTCAGATAAAGGTAATTCCCAGTTTGTTGTTTCCATTTTAAGAAAAGTATCACTGACTTTAGTTATTGTATAGCAATCTTTAAAAATTGGAATTTTTTTAGATTGTTCAAATAAGAGGCCTATTCTATCATATAAGACGTGAAGTTCTTTACTATTTGGATCAATATCAAAAGACTGTAAAGAGATTAGTATATCATTTCCTTTATAATTCAAATCAATCCACATATGATTTGATAAATCATATGGTCTAGATAATCTACTACCCGAGGTATATTTTTTAGATCCTCTGCATCCTGAATATTGATTTCTTGTGTTATATGGTTTATCTTTTGATTTAGTAAAAAGATAATTCCCTTCCTTATCTTTCTTCTTTGTAATGTAGTCTATTATTTTATTTTTCTCTTCTGTTCTAGCACTCTTATATGCTTCTTTTATTTTTAGAAAATCTTCTTTATTCATGCAGTCCCCTAACGTAATGTTGAAGTTTTATATATCTAAAACCACTCACTCCAAAGAGCAAGTGGTTGCTTTTTATTTTTCTAACAAGCTGAGCGCTTCAGCATCTGCGATGATGGTCACATCTGGATGATTTTGGAGGCTACTTGCTGGTAGACTCTCAGTCACTGGGCCAGACACTGTTCCAGCAATGGCTTCTGCTTTTGATTCACCGTAAGCAAAGAGAAGGATTGACTTGGCATCCAAGATATTTTTAATCCCCATTGAAATGGCTTGGGTTGGGACGTCTTCAATCTTTTCAAAGAAGCGCGCATTAGCTTCAATAGTAGACTGATCAAGCTCTACTAGATGTGTTTGACTATCAAATGGAGTGCCAGGCTCATTAAAACCAATATGTCCATTACGACCGATTCCCAAGATTTGCAAATCAACAGGATGGTCAGCCAAAATTTGATTGTAGCGTTCAACTTCAGCCTCAGCATTGTCCTTAACCCCACGAGGTAAGAAACTTTCCTTAAATGGTTTTTGGTTAAACAAGTTTTCCTGCATGAAGTAACGATAAGACTGTGGGTTGTCCCCATCAAGCCCTACATACTCATCAAGGTTGACACTAGTTAGATTTGAAAAATCAAGGTCACTCTCAACAATTTCCTTGTAAAATTCAAGTGGGCTGCTTCCTGTCGCAAGTCCCAATGTTTGAGCACCATTGGCCAATTTCTCCTTCAAAATCTCAAACGCAACTTTTCCACCTTCGACTTGGTTTTCAACTTTAATGACTTTCATCTTTTCATCCTCCGTTTTAATCTATATTCATTATATGGTATAGACCAATTTTTGTCAAGTGAAAACGATTTATTTTCTAAAAAAGAGCGACTATACTTGAAACATGTTATAATGGATAGGATTAGAACTTAGAAAGAATGAACAGATATATGAATACAGCTGATTTTGATTTCCACTTACCTGAGGAATTGATTGCCCAAACACCCCTTGAAAAACGAGATGCCTCTAAACTTCTCATCGTCAACCGTAAGACAGGAGAAATGCAGGATAAACACTTCCACTCTATTATTGATATGCTGGAACCTGGTGATGCCCTTGTTATGAACGATACCCGTGTTCTCCCCGCCCGCCTCTATGGTCAAAAGGAAGAAACTGGAGGCCATGTGGAACTTCTCCTGCTTAAAAATACTAGTGGAGATGAGTGGGAAGTTCTGGCTAAACCTGCCAAACGCCTCAAGGTCGGGACTCGTGTTAGCTTTGGTGATGGTCGTCTCAGCGCTATTGTTACGGAAGAATTGACTCACGGGGGCCGCATTGTCCGCTTTGAATACCAAGGAATTTTCCTAGAAGTTTTGGAAAGTCTGGGTGAAATGCCGCTACCGCCTTATATCCATGAAAAACTAGATGACCGTGAACGCTATCAAACCGTTTACGCAAAGGAAAGTGGCTCTGCTGCAGCACCAACTGCTGGACTACACTTCACTAAAGAACTGCTGGCAGAAATCCAAGCTAAAGGAGTTCATCTAGTCTATCTGACTCTTCATGTCGGACTCGGAACCTTTAGACCTGTTTCAGTTGACAATCTGGACGAACATGAAATGCACTCAGAATTCTACCAACTTTCTGAGGAAGCTGCTGCCACCCTTCGCTCTGTTAAGGAAAATGGTGGTCGCGTCATCGCTGTCGGAACCACTTCTATCCGCACCTTGGAGACCATTGGTTCCAAGTTTGATGGGCAAATCCAAGCAGATTCTGGCTGGACCAATATCTTTATCAAACCTGGATACCAATGGAAGGTTGTGGATGCCTTCTCAACCAACTTCCACCTGCCAAAATCAACTCTGGTCATGTTGGTTTCTGCCTTTGCAGGCCGTGAATTAGTCTTAGATGCCTACCACCATGCCATCCAAGAACACTACCGCTTCTTTAGTTTTGGTGACGCCATGTTTATCTATTGATTTACATAATCAAAAAACGCATATTATCAGGCAATATCCTTTGGTGCTCTAAGCTTTTCTACTGTAGACAGTCGCAAAAAAGTCTGAAAAGCTCTCAGAATCGTCGTTTTACCGAGATAAATATGCAATCTTTTTTTTTGAAAATACGTCTATTTATTTTTTATGGTTTTTTATTGTAGAGCAGACCCAAGCAAATGAACATAGGTTGTAAAAAGCAAATGAAAAAATTGCGAGGATAATAGCTTCTGTGCCAAAATAACCCATTTCGAGACCTTTTTTCAACAACAACAAGCCTATAGTTTCGATAACGATCAAATATAAAAATATATAAAAAATTTTCGCATTAAGCATATTGTTACCGCTTTCTTTTTATTTGGTTTTATTGTATAACAAAAGTTGAAAAAAATCAAAAATACAAAGGAGTTTCCGTTATGTCTAAGATGTTTAAATGCATGTGTTTGCTAGTTATGTCTATTTTCTGTATGTCTAGCATTTCCCCGTCGCTTGTTGTTTTTGCTGATGATAGCTTATCGGCAAACTCTAAAGTTGTATCTGGTGAGGCTCAGTTGGAGAATGGCTCATCAGTGCGGTTCGGAGATACGCAAGTAAATATTTTAAGTGATGAAGTTCTTGAGGTGGTCAATCCAAATGGAAGTGTAGACACTATTGAACGACGTGCTGATGGCGTCTATATCAATGGGTCATTTTATATGGCTTAGCAAAAGAATGAAATCGACCTAAATATATCTTTTAGATCATACGATCCTAATGTTTGGAATTACGTCAACACAATACATGGGAATAAAGAAGCCAACACATTCGCTCACTTCATGATTGATTCTGGAATAACCGCGATGTTTGGCCTTATAGGTTCTATATTGGGTGGCCCATGGGGTGCAATAATTGGTGGAGCATATTTTGGTATACAAGCTTATCAGTCTTACTTGGATTCACAAAGCCCATATCCATACTACATAACAAGTACTTATATCCATCTTTCTCAAAGAAAATGGAAGTTTATCACTGAATACTATAGAAACTCAGACTATACTGGATATGTAAAAACCGAAACAACCTACGTGAATTTCTAAAATATAAACCCTGCCTAGATATAAAGGCAGGGTTTATATTTTAGTTAATTGCTCAAGTAATTTGTAAGCATAATACTTGCGAAACTCTATTTGTTCAAGCGGTTCAGAAGCTCTTGTTTTTTATCCTCAAGCTCATCTCTCCTTTGCTCGATTTCTTCACGTTTTTGGGCGATTTCTGTTTGCGCCTCGGGAGTTTCCAAAGTGCCTTGCGACTTGTGAAATTCTACTAGCATATCAACGATTTTTGGGTCTAATTCGTTGACATAATCAGGATTTGACCATTTCGACACGTTGCTTGCAGGTGCTTGCTTTTTGCCGCCTTTTTGGGGTCAGTACACATCAACCTTGATAGTATGCGTTTTGTAATAAATAAAAAATTTGTTAGTCTGCTCTCAAGCTCTTATCTTTCAAGCTCTGCACACTGGCATTGATCACCGCTCCAACAATCAAAATCTTAGCGATGAGAATAAACCAGAACATCATGACCACCACGACAACGGAACTGAAGAAACGAACGTCCACGAGGTGATTAACATAGTTGTTGACATAGACTGAAAAGATATTGAGCAGTAAGAGCAAGGTCAACAAGACAAAGAAACTTCCTGGCAATACATGTCGAATGCGTCGCACCTTAACATTGGGCAGGAAATAATAAAGCATGACCAAGATAGCAAAAATCAAGGCATAAACCAAGGGGCCTGTTAGATCTTGCAGGTAATCAAAGAAAGGACTATCTGATTTCCAGTAGCTTTTGATGAGGTTGAGGAGCATGCGGCCAAAGACACTCAGAAAGAGAGCTAAGGCAAAGAGAATCTGCAGACCAAAACTGACAAACAAACTCATGAGTTGATGAGAAATCATTCCACGATTTTTAGCTACTCCGTAAGCTTTATTAAAGGCTTTCTGCAAGAAGTTCATGGATTTTGAAAAGGTCCAGAGGGCTGACAAAACCGCAAAACTCAATAAGCCCGTTGACGGTTGGGTCAGCACTTCTGTAATAATCTTTGCGACCACATCATAGACCGTATCCGGCAAAAATTCATCGACAACCTTTAAAAAATTGGAAACTGGAATCTGAAAATAGGGAAGGATATTGACCACCACCAAAAGCAGGGGAAAGATCGAAATCAACCAATAGTAGGCTACTGCAACACTGGTCAACTCACTATCCGAGGCTTGATAATAATGCAAAAAAGCTTTTACTAAAGGCTTGTCTGTCAGCTCTTTCCACCACTTCTTCATATCACACTCCTTCACTTATAATCTTGATTAATTTCTTCTTACCAATTCCACCATATCATAAGGCAGGGTATTGGCAGCTTCCTTGAGAGAATAGTTCTCTAAGTTATTCACATTTTGTCGTAATTTCTTGGCATACTTGGTCGTAATCAATCGTTTCTCTTCATATTCGAAAATCAACTTACGCTCCAGATAGTAGCCTCTCAACATTTCATCGATATTGTTAGGTTTGACACGATTGATAACTCGTTCGACAAAGGCACCACTGGTAATGATAGCTGTTTCTCGGAGACGAGAATCCTGCATGAAACTAATCAAAGAACTCTTATAAACCCCTTTTAGGTTCTCCAAACTTTCGATAATCATCTCTGTATTTTCTAGATAGAGCTCTGCAATTTGGTCATAGTCAAGGGCTCTGAGTTTCTGTGATTCTTCATTTTTCCAACTGCGGAAGGTCTTGCCTAAGGTAAAGACTTCGTGAAGGAGAAAACGTAAAATCCGTAAGGAAACAAGGAAGTAATAGGTCAATCGTGAAGCAAACTTGCGATTGATACCTTGTTCCATGTTTTTCAGATAACGCTGGTAAACCCGATAAGCACGCTCACTCATCTTGTCTTCCTCGTAGGCCTGTTCCAAACCATCACTCTCAATACTGAGGATAAGAAGTTTCAAGGCCTCCCAGTCTTCTTGAGCCCCCTTATTTTCTTGACTCAAAATGAGATTTTCAATACGACCGTGATAATTGTCAATGGCTGCATAGAGAGGGAGCTTATTCTTATGAGTTTCAAGTTCCTTTTCTAACTCCAAAGTAACCTCATTTAAAATAGCGATATGCATGAGATAATCCTTACTTTCTTCCTGTTCATCAGAAAGATGAGGTAAGACCACGAGGCCTGTTAAAAAGCTGACAAGCGTCACACCTGCAACAAGGAAAAGTAAGATTGGATATTCCTGCTCTAAATCACTTGGTATCAGAAGAATCGTAGCGATGGACACCGTTCCCTTGACACCTGAGAAGGTCAAGAGAAGCATGTCCTTCATATACTTATTCAGTTTTTTCTTGAGGCGTCGGGTCCTATAGGCATAATAGCCATAAATCATGACAAAACGGATAGCAAAGAGGACAAAGGTAAGGGCTATAAGAGATACCAATAACAGTAAGGGATTATAGATT
The DNA here is from genome assembly GCA_963541475.1 of uncultured Streptococcus sp. Classification (GTDB taxonomy): domain Bacteria; phylum Bacillota; class Bacilli; order Lactobacillales; family Streptococcaceae; genus Streptococcus. The sequence continues at coordinate 8,006 of CAUTTK010000063.1, forward strand.
GGATTGGTTAAGATAGGCTCTGCTATCATTTCCAACTCCATCCCTAAAATCACAAAGACAGAACCATTCAGCATAAAATTCACTGTATGCCAAACCGTCTCGGTCACCGTATCCACTTGGGCTTCGAGGAGCGTAATTTTCTTAAATCGGCTTGCCTTTAAAATCCCAGCAACCACAACGGCAATAATCCCTGAAACATGGACTTCTTCTGCCAGAAAGAAAGTCACCAGAGGCAAACTCAATTCCAGAAGGAGTTCACTAGCTATGTCCGTTGCGCGCACACTCAGCAAGAAGCTATGGAGGAAACGGTTGGTCATGGCTGTTAAAAATCCAATTAAAAAACCGCCTAGAATTGAAAAGATGAGCGAACTACTAGCTTGCCCAAGGGAAAAGGCTCC